>CAITXU010000270.1 GCA_903896505.1 uncultured Verrucomicrobiota bacterium
CCCAAGACCAAGGGTGATCGTGACAAGATGTCCGATGGCCTGGCTCGTCTGGCCGAAGAAGACCCGACCTTCAAGGTGTTTACAAATGAAGACACCGGTCAGCTCATTATTGCTGGAATGGGTGAACTTCACTTGGAAATCATCCGTGATCGCTTGAAGCGCGAATTCAATGTCGAAGCTGATGCGGGCGCTCCCCAGATTGCTTACCGGGAAACGATTACCAAATCGGCAGAGGGCGAAGGCAAGTTCATCCGCCAGTCAGGTGGACGTGGTCAATACGGCCATGCCTGCGTCACCATTCAGCCCAATGAAAAAGGCAAGGGCATTGAGGTGCTCAATGAGGTCGTGGGTGGAACGATTCCGCGTGAATTTATTCCGGCAGTCGAAGACGGAATCCGCGAGGCCATTCGAGGTGGCGTCTACGCTGGTTACCAAGTGATCGACGTCAAGGTGGCCATCACCGACGGCTCATTCCATGAAGTCGACTCCAACGAATTGGCGTTCAAGATGGCCGGTATCTTTGCGGTCAAGGACGCCTTCGGTAAAGCGGGTCCGATCCTTCTTGAACCCATCATGAAGGTTGAAGTGACCACTCCGGATGAATATCAGGGTGATTTGTTGGGTGACATCAACCGTCGCCGAGGGGTTATTCAGGGGGTCGACGCCAAGAGCGGACAGACCATCTTGAATGCAACCGTGCCCCTGGCGGAAATGTTTGGTTACGCGACTGCAATTCGATCATTGTCGAAGGGTCGCGCCTCTTATAGCATGGAGCCCTCGACGTTCGAGCAGGTTCCAAATAGTGTTTTGACCGCTGTCATGGACGCGGCCAAGAAGCGTCCTGCGGCTCGTAGTTGAGCGAGCAGGTTTAAGGTTTCAGGTAGCAGCTTTTAAATTGTTCTTTGTATGTCTGGACAACGCATTCGAATCCGCCTCAAGGCATTTGACCATCGGGTCATTGACGCCTCGGCCAGTGAAATCGTCGAAACCGTCAAGCGTTCCGGCGCCCGGGTCGCAGGGCCGATTCCGCTGCCCACCAAAATCGAGCGGGTGACTGTTCAGCGGTCGCCCCACGTCGACAAGAAGTCGATGGAAACCTTCGAACAACGAACCCACAAACGGCTCATTGACATCCTTGATCCGACGGCCAAGACGGTCGACGAGCTCAAGAAGCTCAACCTGCCTGCCGGGGTGGACATCACCATCAAAATTTAACCACCACCACCATGCCCCTAGGACTTATTGGAAAAAAACTGGGCCACACCCGTGTCTATAACCAGGACGGGATTATGACCCCTGTCACGGTGGTTCAGGTCGGACCGAACCACGTCATTCAGGTCAAGAAGAAGGACGGACCTGATGGTTACGAAGCCGTTCAGCTTGGTTTCGACGAGCAAAAGGAAAGCCGTCTCGCCAAGCCAGTGGTCGGCCACCTGAAAAAGTTCAAGTCCACCGCTGTCAAAGAGATTCGCGAGTTCCGCAATTTCTCCAAGGCAGTGCAACCGGGAGACTTGCTCGGCGCGGACCTTTTTGCGGTAGGACAATTTGTCGACTGCATTGGGACCACCAAGGGTCGTGGCTTTGAAGGTGTCGTTGCCCGCCATGGATTCCGGGGTGGTGACATTACCCACGGTGCCAAAGGTTGGCATCGCCGCAGCGGCGCCATTGGTTGCCGTCTTTTCCCTGGTCACGTGAACCGTGGTCTCAAGATGCCCGGGCACATGGGCGTCGTTCGTCGGACCGCCCAGAATCTGGAAATTGTCCAGGTTCGTCCGGAAGACAATGTTCTGCTTATCCGAGGAAGCTTCCCGGGCAGCGAAGGTGATTATTGCATCATTCGCGAAGCCAAGAAGATTTCGATCGGCTCGAAGCGGTTCACGTCCATTCATGACGCCCGTAAGAAGGCCAAGGACGCCGCCGCCGGCGCAGCGGGCAAGAAAGACGAGAAAAAGGCCGCTGCAGCGGCCAAGAAAAAGTAAAGGGCTGACTGATGAAACTAAATGTTCTTTCCCCGACCGGCACCGCCGCCGGCGAATACGAAGTTCGCTTCGATGTGATCGAGAATGGTCGCGGGACCCAGGCGGTTCACGACACTGTGGTGGCCCGCAATGCCGGGAAACGCCGCGGCACGGCTGCCACCAAGACCATGGGTGACGTCAATGGCACCGGCAAGAAGCCGTGGCGCCAAAAAGGAACGGGTCGCGCCCGCGCTGGTTCCTTTGCCTCACCGTTGTGGCGTGGCGGTGGCGTGGTCCACGGACCTCAACCCCGTGATTTCAGCAAGAAGGTCAACATCAAGGTCAAGCGCCTCGCCCTTCGTAAGGCTCTGAGCGAACGACTCTTGAGCAATGACGTTTTAGTTCTGGAGGACATCCAACTGACCTCGCCCAAGACCAAGGAATTCGTCGCCCTCATCGACAGGCTCGACCTGACGGGCAAAACCGTTCTGGTTTTAGTCGCCCAGGAAAATCGGAACGCCGAACTCGGTTCCCGCAATGTGGTGGGAGTGGAGTACGGTTCTGGTGATCGGGTGGATACCTATCATCTGTTGAAGTTCGACAAACTGGTTTTCACTAAAGCTGCCTTCGCTCAACTCGAGGCTCGCCTCGGTACCAACGCCTAATCCCATGAGCCTTTCCACTTTTGATGTCATCAAGACGGTCCGAGTCACCGAAAAAGGGACCATTCAGTCTGAGAAGTTCAATCAGTTCACTTTGGCTGCCGACCGGCGGGCAACTGCCCCAGAAATCAAGCAGGCCGTCGAGGAATTGTTCAAGGTGAAGGTCCTCCGCGTCAACACCATCACGGTGCACGGCAAGGAGCGCCGCAAGAACACCAAAGCACACGGCTGGTCCAACGATTGGAAAAAGGCCATCGTTACCTTGAAGGCGGGCGACCGGATTGATTTGACCTAAAACTTAGGTTTGTCTTGGTCGAAATCGACCACACGTTTTTAACGGGTACCGTGCTTCGGCAAGGTGCCCTTTTTTTGTGTCTACCCAGGCCCAGACAGAAACTCAGGAACCAATCTCAATCCTGACTTCGGAGGCAACAAGCCTCATTGATTCCCTGGAGGAACTCCCCTCCGTCCCAAGGGAGTGGGACGCGTGGATCCAGCGGATGCGCCCCGATTTCAGCCAGCATCGGGGCTCTCTTTCGCTTGAGACACCCTCCCATCAATTGGTGGAATTCGAACCTGTCGGTGCTGGTCAGTCGTTGAAGACGCTGACGGTCTTTTTGACCAATCGGGAATGTCCTTGGCACTGTTTGATGTGTGATTTGTGGAAGGAGACCGCGCCGAAATCGGTCCCTTCCGGTTCGATTCCCCGACAACTGCGGCATGCTTTAAATGACCTTGCAGCCGCTGATGCCCGGCACCTAAAACTCTACAATGCCGGCTCCCTTTTCGACGCCGGAGCCATTCCGGTTTCCGATTATGGGGCGGTTGCATCCCAATGCCGTCGCTTCGACCGTGTGATTGTCGAGAGTCATCCACGATTGATCGGAAAACGGACCGTCCTTTTTCAGGAACTACTCGGCACGGTTGAATTGGAAGTGGCGATGGGGTTGGAAACCGTTCATCCCGATGCTCTATCTCGGTTGAACAAGGGGATGAATTTAGATGATTTTCGAAAGGCAACCGAACAACTTCGAAGCAGGGGAGTTCGGATTCGCGCCTTCATACTGGTGAAACCGCCCTTTCTCACCGACGAATCCGAGGCGTTGGAGTGGGCGTGTCGGACGATTGATTTTGCATGGGCGGCAGGTGTGGATGTCGTTTCGCTGATTCCAACCCGGGCAGGAAACGGCGCCATGGAGGAACTGGCACGGCGGGGACTATTCGCACCTCCCCAATGGTCAACAGTTGAGGGAGCCTTCCGCCATGGAGTGGAGTCCCGGAAAGGGCTGGTTTTGATGGACCTTTGGAATTTGGACCCCGATGTCGCCTCGGATTCCGAAAAATTCCTCGTTCGACGACTGTCCGAAATGAACAAATCGCAGTGCTGGGTCGCTCCCTGAAGATCCTGAGTCAGAAGCCGATCTCGAAGTTTTTATGACAAAGGGACAGGTCATCAGTATTGCAAAGGGACAGGTCATCAGTATTGCACCCGACCCGTTCTCTTGGGGAGTGCAGCGGCAGTACCGTGACCCGTGGAGAAGTGTTGGTAGGATGGCTTCGATTGTCCCGTTCAGTGTCGGTCGTACCCGTTACCGTTCACTGGCGATTTCAGTACCGCGATGAATTGCCGCATTGCCGGCGATAGGACCTTGTTTCGTTTGTGAATCAACGCCAGGGGCCGTACCAGGTCAATTCCCTGGAATCGAAGGGCTGCCAGGGAATTTTTCGCCACCTCGCTCTCGACGGTGGTGGTCGGGACAATGCTGATGCCGGCATCAATTTCCACAGCCCGTTTGACGGTCTCGATGTTGTCAAACTCCATGGCCATTCGAATTTCGATACCATTTTCTCGCAACAGCCGGTCGATAGCCCGGCGGGTGGGAATGTCCGATTCAAATCCGATGAATTTCTGTCCCGTAATCTGGCTGAGTTGCAGCGATTTAGATCGAGCCAGGGAATGCCGCGGATGACAAATCAAAGCCATGGGCTCGTCCCGAAGAGGGATGACATCCAGTCGGCTATCTCTTGACGGATAGGCGACCAAACCCAAATCGACCACGTTGCCCAACACGTCGTCGTAGACCTGATTGGCACGTTGATACTCGACGTGAACGTTAACGGTTGGGAATTCCTTGAGGAAGCGAGTGATATACGGTGGCAGGGCGTGCAATCCGATGCTGTAAATGGTGGCCACCCGGATGGTGCCGCTGACGATTTCCTTGACCTCTTGAATGCGGTGGATAAGGGCTTCATGGGTCTGCACCAATTGTTTGGCGTATTCGTAGAGAATTTCGCCCTCACGGGTCAGGCGAAAGCGCTTCTTGCTGCGTTCGATGAGCAGCGACTTGAATTGACGTTCCAGCGAGGTGATTTGTTGGCTGACCGCGCTCTGGGTCACGCCATTTACCTGTGCTGCCTTGGTGAAACTCTCCGTTTCCACCAGATCACAGTAGATTTTGAAGCTTTGGACGTGCACAACTCAAGGTTATCATCGAAATCAGAAATCCGCATCTCGACGGATGGGATATTCATTTGGTTTCATGAGCTGTGGCCAAACCGCGCGATATCGAACTGCCTGACGGCACATCCATCCCCATCGTGTACGAGGACCGTTCCGTTCTGGTCCTGGACAAACCGGCGGGTTGGATCATCGCACCGGACGATTGGTACAACACCCGACGAAACCTGACTCTCGCCCTGCGATCCTCGTTGGAGAACGGCGATTGGTGGGCAAAGTCGAGGTCTTTGCGGTTCCTTCGCATCATCCACCGCCTTGACGCGGAGACCAGCGGATTGCTTCTCTGTGCAAAGAACCCCAACGCGGTCGACGCCTACAGCGCCCTTTTTGAAACCCGTGAAGTTTCCAAGATTTATTGGGCTGTGGTGGATGGACCGCTTCCTGGTGCGGAGTGGGTCCGGCGTGATTCCTTTGCGCCCATTCCCCACCAACCCGGTGTCTTTCGGGTGGTGGCTGGTGATTTCAAGGACGCGGAGACCTGGTTCAAATGCCTGGCGCAAGAGGGTCCCTTGTCCCTGATCGAGGCGCGACCCACCACGGGTCGAACCCATCAAATCCGTCTGCACCTTTTGGCCAGCGGGCTCCCAGTGGTCGGTGATGAATTGTATGGGCGGGAACACCCCGCAGGATTGGCGCTTCGGGCGATGGAGTTGGGCTATACCGATCCGTTCATGCAAATGCGGATCGTGGTGCGTGCCCGACCGGGGGACTTTATCCGTCGCTACGGTATCCGTTGGACGCCGCCGCGCCCGGAATTACCGGGCGTCAAGCCTTCGGCTTCTTTGCCGGTTGGGCATGGAAAAGATCGTCCCCCTTCAAACCGGTCAAAATCTCCAAGTTCTTCAGGAGGCGAAAAAGGACCCACATCATCATTCCCACCGAGGGGACAAAAATGATCGGCCAGTTCCACCAGTGAAGCCGTCCCAATTGCTCCATCCGCTCCGGGCTGTTGGCGGGTGCGGTGATCAGCCACCGGGCCAGGCCGAAATTGAGGCCGCCACTGATGATGAACGAAGCGGCCAGCCACCAGGACGAGTGCAGCAAGAGGGAATCAAATGCCGCCAAATTGCTCCGTTCCGCCAGTGCAGTCTCGATCCGAGCCGTGTTGAGCACCTGGTCATTGTAGAGCAAGGTTTTCACCAGCGGCATTTTGGTTCCCAAGGTCAGAGGAATGGCCAAGCCGATGATCATTGGCACCACCGCCTCTTTCACCGCAAACCAGAAGGGGTCCACCTTGAGGAATTCGATTCCTCCGGTAAGCAGTACCCCGGCCAACCCGATGCAGGAAAACATGTTCCACTGACGCCGACGGATCAGGTCGTATAATCCATAGAGTATGGGAAGACTGATCGCGACAAACAGAGCGCGCATCGGCCCCAACCGCTCCGGCTTACTCAGAAAACTGAGGAGGATTCCCGGCAGGACCGCATTGAACACCAGATTGAGCCACGGGTTCTCCTTGGGCCCCGGTGGGGGCTTCGGCTTGTGACTAACAGGCACTTCGATTCCCGAAGTCGGGGTATCGAGACCACGATGGGTCGATGGGTCAGCTTCCATGTGGAGGGTTGTTGTAAGGCTTGGCAGAAGAACGTTCGAGCGCAATCCCGGAGTCGACAATTTCCTAATTTTGACCCGATTACTTGGTTCGACACCCATTCCAGATTGGTCAAACCCGTCTCAGCTGAACTGTTTCCGATTGCAGTTCCTGCCCCGGATATCCAGCTTTCGGCTATGCCGGTCCGCCATGGACTTCGTTTGACCGTCTTTGCGTGAGCCAAACGCGAAAAAACCGGGAAATCATATTCATGCCCAAATTCATCATTGAACGGGAAATTCCCGGAGCTGGCCAATTGACCGGTGCGGACCTGCAGGCCATTTCGCAACAATCGTGTGCGGTTCTCCGGACGCTTGGTCCTCAAATCCAATGGCTGGAGAGCTACGTCACCGACAACAAGGTCTATTGCGTCTATATCGCACCCGACGAGGCCACTGTTCGCCAACACGCCCTCCAAGGGGGCTTTCCGGCAAATTCGGTCGCCCAGGTGCGAACCATCATCGACCCCACGACCTCCGAGTCCTAAACCTTGACATGGCCCATGGACAACCTAGGAGATGTCTCATGGGCTTGGACGGAGTCGAGTTGGTGATGGAGGTCGAAGAAGCTTTTGCGATTCAGATATCCGATGCGGAGGCTGGATCCATTCGAACTCCGGGGCAGCTCATTGGTCTAATTCTCGAACGCATTGCTGAGCCCTCCCAACTGCGGTGTCGCTCACTAGTGGCGTTTAACCGATTGAGGTCGGTCTTGGTTCATCAGCTCGGAGTGGATCGGCGGTCAGTTAGGTTAGAGGCCGAAATCCAGTCGTTCGTGCCTGCGAGAAGCAGGGGGCAATTCTGGAGACGATTGGGAGCTGCGCTCCCACATGACGCATGGCCCCGTCTTCGCCCATCGCCGTGGTCCGGTTGGGTAATGGGTCTCTTGTGGTTGAGCACTTTGATTTCAGTCTTCTGTGGCTTTCCCTGGCAGCTATCGCTAGTTCTGGTTCTGACATCGACTGGCGGTGTTCTCGTGATGAACTCAAGGGCTTTGAGTCCTCCAATTTCCGACCGAATCTTCACCGAAATGCCTGAACATTTTTCCACGGTCCATCAATTGATTCCACTGATGTTGGTGGATAAAGCAACCGGTTGGAATCGAGAGTCCGTCCGGGAAAAGGTGAGGGAAATCGTCGTTGCTCAACTTACTCTAAAGCCTGGAGAATATCATGAGAATGCCGATTTTGGGCGAGATTTGGGATTGAGTTAATTTTGATCATTGCGGTGATCATCAGCTCTCCCGTTCTCAAAGCACCTCGGTGGAATCTACGGACCCTAATCAGCAGACGACAGAAATTTGTCCGCAGATTTCACCGATTTTCGCAGATAAAATACAGGGTCGATGGTGATACCAGAAGCGATCCGCGCGAGCGCACCCTATCGGGGGGCGAAAAGGGGCAGGATGCCGCTGCCACTTCGGCGACAATTCCGCGCAGGCGAATCCGATTGGCCGTCCGCAGGACCTTCGACTGAAATCCGATATGCGAGAGCTCGGCGGTGCTGCGGCCCCGTCAATCATCCCGTGCCCAATGATGGCAGATTCTTTCAATTCACTCCGAAAGATAATATAACTACAACTCGAGAGAATCAAGACTTTGGCTGTGGCACAGGCATGATCGAGTTGCGGTCGTAACCCTGCGCTACGATGAGTCCGAGAATGTGTTCGTAGTCAGCAGCCGAGAGCTGTCGTTCGCGGGCAAGAATCCACAATAGCTTGCGGTTGGGTGTCCCGACGACGGCCCAACGATAATTCTGATCAAGTTCAAGAACGAGGTAGGTGCTCGTCAGTGGCCAGATGAAACGCACCTTCCATTCAGCATTCGAGGCCGGGTTTGTTACCCAGGCGATGCCGTGCCAGCTTTTCTCGGGAGCTTCAAATCCGCCCTTTCGGAATGTGAAAATATTGTCGAGCTTGCCATCGGGGCGCTTCGCATAGGTGTCGTAAGAAGCGACTTTTCCTTTTTCCAGAAAATAAGGAATGTTTGCGATGACATACCAACGTCCAAGATAGAGATCGAGATCGACGTGGGCGACGGTGCGCAGGGGAGAAGAATTCATATGGGTGCATCCGACCAGCGCCAGCAATGCCAGTACGGCGAAAACGGGAGCGTGCACGAAAAGTTTCACCTTCAACCGTCGCTCATCCGGTCGATGCGCGCAACCAAGCCTGCACGCATTATTGCTGCTGCCCTTCAATCAAAACCGCCTTTTCACCGACTCAGGGCCACTAAATACCTCTGAAGTCGTTGCATTTCCTCCCGTTGCTCTTGCTCTTTGTAAATCAGGTGGAGGTTGGAAATCAGTCGCTGTAGGATCCGACGACTACCAAGCGGCGCGAGGAAGCTTTCATCGTATTCCACCGCCAGATTGGCGATCCGCCGCTTGCAGTCGATTCGCGTCAGCAGCTTTCCCTGATGAAAGGCATCCACGTAGAGTTCCTCCCACGAAGATTGGTATCGGCACAGAAAATGCCCTGGCATCCCAATTCCCGTCAGCGGCAGTCCCAATCGCCGGGCGACAAAGAGATAGACGAGTGAGAGGGTGATCGGAATTCCCAATCGGCGGTCCATCACCCGGTTGAGGTAGCTGTTCGCCGGTTGATAGTAATCGGGCTCGTTGCCCCGAAAGCGCATTTCGCCAAACAAAACCAGATTCACTGAGTGAAGGGAGGTTTCGGCAGTGGATTCCTTGGGAAGCCGGGATTGAATCAGGCCGGCCCATTCATCCAATTGTGCCCGGTAGGCGGCCACATTGGCGGACGGATAGGTGGTCAGGACGAACCGCCAGACACCATCTTCCAGGTCGAACTGCTCACCGTGGCTCAGGGCAAACGCCATGAATTCCTCATCGCGTTGGCGTCGGTCCCGTTCCTCCAGCAACTCGATGATTCGACGTCGGATTTCCGGATTCGGATGCAGTCGGTGACGTTCGAGTCGTCGATAGATGCCATCGCCAGAGCCGAGTAGCGTGGTCCGAATGGTGGCCCGAACTGCCGGGTCTTCGTCGGCTAGCAGAGTGAGCAGAGCTTGAAACCGTTCCTCCGAGAAAACGGTTGGCGGTGACGAATCGATCCGTTCAGTCACAAACGATTTTTAGCACAGAGGTTGGATTCGGTCACTCCGAGATTTCTCCGGACTGATTTCTGACCACATTTCGTTGGCACGATCCGGCCTCAACGCAAAACGGCGAGCCTTTGGGGCTCGCCGTTGTTCATTCAAAAATCAATCGATCTCAGGCGGTCGGTTCATCCTTGTGGTCACCCGTGCTGTCCGACTCGTGCTCGTTTCCGGACGCGTGGTCGTGGTCGTGGTCGTGGTTGGGTTCGCCGGAATTCTCCTCCGGTCCATCCGGATGGTCGCTGTGGCCTGCTTCGGTTGGTCCCTCGGCAGGTTCCTGCTCGCGTTCTTCCATGGCGGCGCGACGGCTGAGGCGGACCCGGCCTTTTTCGTCGACTCCCAGGCACTTGACGGTGATTTCATCGCCGACCTGCACGATGTCTTCCACCCGCTTGACCCGGAAATTGGCCAGTTCGCTGACATGCACCAAACCTTCGGCACCGGGATGGAATTCAACAAAGGCGCCGAACTCCTTGATGGAGACGACCTTGGCTCGGTAAATCTTACCAGGCTCGGCGACGGATGCCGCCTTTGCCTTGTCTTCGGGACTACCTTCCCGGCGTGGGCCTCGCTCTGGACGCGGAGGACGCTCCGTGCGGGGGCCTCGGGGCGGGCGAGACTCACCGTTGCCTTCGGCACGGGGAGCGTCAGAAGGTGGCCGCTCGGCACGGTCGGGACGATCGCCCCGGGGTGCGCGCTCTTCACGAGCGGGGCGGTCTTCGCGGGGGGCTCGCTCCTCACGACTACGGCCTTCGGGGGCGGCAGAGGGTGCGCTGCTTTCAGCGGAAGCGATCCATTCGCCGCGTTCTTCCATGGCCGCCTTGCGGCTAAGCTTGACGCGACCCTTATCGTCCACACCGATGCACTTGACCCAGAGTTCGTCACCCAGCTTGATGACATCCTCGGGCTTGTTGACACGCTTGTTGGACAATTCGGACACGTGGACCAGGCCGTCCTGGCCGGGGAACACTTCCACAAAAGCGCCAAAGTCCTTGATGGTGACCACGCGGCCTCGGTAGATCTTCCCGATTTCGATCTCGGCGCTCATGCCTTCGATCTCGCGGCGGGCGATTTCCATGCCGTCGGGGGAGACGGAGAAAATCTTGACCGTTCCGTCGTCTTCGATGTCGATTTCGCAACCGGACTCCTCGACGAGGCGCTTGATATTCTTGCCGCCGGGTCCGATGAGCAGACCAATCTTCTCGGGATTGATCTTCAGCACGGTGATTCGGGGGGCGTACTTGGAGAGCTCCGTGCGGTGTGAGGGGATGGTCTGGCTCAGGTGGGCCAGGATTTCCAGCCGGGCAACCCGGGCGTTTTCAACCGCTTCCGTCAAGACACTCAGCGGCACGCCGCGGAGCTTGAGGTCCAACTGAAACCCGGTGATGCCCTGATCCGTTCCCGCGATCTTGCAGTCCATGTCGCAGAACGCGTCTTCCCAGCCGATAATGTCGGTGAGGAGCTTGTAGCGGGTGATCTTGTCCTGGTCATCATGGTCAGTGCAGAGACCGATGCTGATGCCCGCCACGTGCCGCTTAAGGGGAACACCGGCGTCCATCAGAGCCAGGGAGGCGCCACAAACGGAGGCCATCGAAGTGGAGCCGTTGGACTCCATGATCTCGGCGGTAATCCGAAGTGCGTACGGATAGTCTTCGGTTGGAATCACCGGACGGACGCTGCGTTCGGCGAGGGCACCATGTCCAATTTCGCGACGGCCCGGCGCACTGATGCGTCCGGTCTCACCGACGGAGAAATTGGGGAAGTTGTAGTGCAGGATGAAGTTCTTCTTGGTCTCGCCTCCGGTGTAGCCATCAAACTCCTGGATGTCATCGCTGGTGCCCAGGGTGGCAATGCACACCGCCTGGGTTTCGCCGCGTTGGAACATGGCTGAACCGTGGGTTCGGGGCAGGAAACCGGTGGTGCTGTTCAGCCCTCGCAAGCTGTTGAATGCACGCCCGTCCAGGCGCTTCCCGTGGTCCAGGATCAGAGAGCGAACCGCCTCCTTCTGGATGTAGTACTGGGCGTCCTTCAGGACGAAATCGGTGACCTTCTCAGAACCGAACTGTTCCACCAGCTTATGGCCCACCTCGGCAAACAGGGCATTAACGGCCGCTTCGCGGGCCAGCTTGGCCGGGGTGAGCAGGGCGGAAATGATTCGGTCACCAGCCAGGTTTCGGGCTGCGAGCAGGATTTCCTCGGGAACGACGTTGGTCTTGATTTCGCGCTTGGGACGACCGACCCGGCGGGCCAGTTCCAATTGGGCGGCGATAATCGGCTGGACGGCTTCCTGGCCGGCCTTGAGGGCCTCAATGAACACCGATTCCGGCAATTCCTCGGCGGCACCTTCAAACATCACCACGTCGGTGGCGTTGCCCACGTAAACGAGGTCGAGGTCCGACTCCGCCTGCTGTTCGTGAGTGGGGTTGATGACGAATTCGCCATTGACACGTCCGACACGGACGGCACCGATGGGGCCATCCCAGGGAATGTCGGAGACCATCAGCGCAGCCGAGGCTCCGATGATGGAAAGAATATCCGGATCATTTTGGCCGTCGGTCGACAGCAGAATGGATTGGATTTGGACCTCATTGTACCAGCCTTTGGGAAAGAGTGGGCGGATGGGGCGGTCGGTCAGGCGGCAGGTGAGGATTTCTTTCTCACTCGGACGACCTTCGCGTTTGAAATAACCACCGGGGAAGCGACCGGCAGCGGCGGCTTTTTCGCGATAATCAACCGTGAGGGGAAAGAACTCCTGTCCCGGCTTGGCTTTGGAGGCGGCGACAGCGGCGGTGATGATGACGGTTTCACCCAACTGAACGGTAACGGCACCGTCGGCTTGACGGGCATAGCGACCGGACTCAATGAAGATGTCCTGGCCACCAATATGAATGGTAACTTGTTCTGGCATTTGCAATGACGCCCCCTGGCCTCGAGGAACTTCGTTCAAACTCTCCGTCATCCGGTTCCGAATGATTATTTTCCGCACCAGAAAGTGCGGACGGAGGGGCTGATCGAAATTACCCGCGGCCAGGCGGGCTTTCTAATTTTGACGCAACTTGTGAACCCAGTGTCGAATGCCGGAGGGAAACCGTGTGCGTTCGTTCAACGATTTCCCGTATGCTTTCCCAAGGAAAGAGCGGGCCCTGTCCAGCTAAAAGGTGAAGCCGGGCGGATGCCCGGCCTCGAAAGTCTACTTGCGGATTTTCAACTTGGTCGTGACTGCCTTATAACGGGGTTCAGCCTTACCTCGAAGATAGTCCAGCAATCGGCGGCGTTTGCTGACCATGATAATCAGTCCACGCCGCGAGGAGTGGTCTTTTTTGTTTTTTTGCAGGTGCTCGGTCAGATGATTGATCCGACCAGTGAGCAAAGCAATTTGGACATCGGCCGAGCCGGTGTCGGATTCGTGCGTGCGGAATTCCGCGATGGTTTTCGTCTTTTCTTGCATAGGGTCCGGTGTTGGGAAGCGGAATGCTGCCCGGTAAATTTCTCCGTTAATCCAGAAGGGGAGTGTAGGTGCCTATCGGCGAGGTGTCTAGCGTTGTTTTTTTGGTCAACAACACCCCTGGCTCTTGCTCCCGGATGGTTCCGCGACCAGCCTTCCAGTGTGCAGCCCCTGGATATCACCCCTTTTGACCGCGAATTGGCCATTCGTTGGGCCGATGGCGACGAAACATTCCTCCTTCTGGAAAACCTCCGGCGTTTTTGTCCCTGTGCCACTTGTGCGGGGGAACAGGACATCCTCGGGAATACCTACCGGCCTACCACCCGGCCCTATTCCGACACTTCTTTTGTTCTCGCTCGGTGGGATCGCGTGGGCGGGTACGGCATTCAGCCGGTCTGGGCCGATGGCCATGCCACCGGCATCTACACTTGGGAATACCTTCGCCGGTTGGCCACTGCCGTCTGAGGCGGATCGAACGACGCTCGCTACGTCTTGGAGTTTCGGTTTCCAGGCTTTAGGCGGAGAGCGAACGGTCGAGGCGGTGCCCGAGCGACGGTGGTTCAAATCGAGATGGGAACTTGTCCCGCATCGGCGGGACAAGTCCCCAATCATTGCGGGGGTCATCCCCTTTCCACTTCTAATGGCACCTTGGTAGCGAGGTGCCTGCGCTACGGCGTGGCAGGCGCATGGCGCGAAATAATTCCTAGTTCAAATACTTAGGTATAATAGTCGTTCTCGAAACAGGCCAACTTGATCTTAGCCATCGAGAGCAAGGCGTCGAACGTGCCAAAACGAGATAGTTTGTTACATTCCTGTATCATCTTTACGCAGTCTTCACATCTATAATCGCGGGACGACTGGCTCAATCGACCACGGACATATAAGATACCGGGACTCGTTTCCCAATTTCAGGGGCAGGATTCCGGAGGGTTCATGCATCACTGCGTCAATTCAGCTCGGACAAGTTTCCTGGGATGGCAACGGACGGGGGCAACCCCGACGGATCGACATTTCCTGGCTACTGGTGACAGTCGCCCGGCGGTGTTTTTTTCCTGCAAACCTAGTATACTAACCATGACACTAAATCGAATCCTGAAAAATGCAGTCCTCGCCGCGCTGACGGTGGCGGGCGCTGGCACAGCCTGGTCACAGACCGCGCTGCCTCCCAGCTTCGCGCTTCCGAAATCCGCCGCCGACGCAACCGCTCCGGGCTTCATCGTCCGCGTGGCCAAGGCGACCGCCACCGCTGGACAACTCCCGAACAACAATACCCGGACTGAGTTGCAACTCGCCGGGACGTTGATCAATCCGGTAACCAAGCTGCCATACCAAAACATTGTCGATCCTTCGGGGCTGAATGCCGACGGCACCTACTTCGAGACCTCGATCATTTCGTACAACAAAACAGGGTCGCCGACTCAGTTCCCTGGCTTGCCGAGCGTTGTTCCTGATGAGGAGAAGAACTTTGACAATATCGCCATGGATGCCGTGGCGTATCTGTCACTGGATCCCGGGACGTATTCGATGATCGTCAACAGCGATGACGGATTCAAGGTGACCGCCGGTTTGGATGCCCGCGATCAGCTCAATTCCATCAAGCTGGGTGAATATGAAGGTGGACGTGGATCGGGTGATACCACCTTCAACTTCACGGTTTCCCAGGCTGGTCTTTATTCGTTCCGCCTGACCTATGAGCAAGGCGGCGGTGACGCCGTCGTGGATTGGTATACCGCCCCGGTCGACAATCCGGACGCACGGGTTCACGTCAATGATGCCGGTGGTGTTTCGGCTTTCCGGAAGGTCAAGGCGACGACCTTGCCGTACGTGAGCTTGGGGCAACCGCTCCCAGGTGCCAAGGACGTCTCCCCCAGCGCTCCCATCAAGTACATCATCACCGACGGCAGCCCCAACACGGTGGTTCCTTCGACCGTTGTGTTGTCGTTTGACGGGGTCAACACCGGAAGCACGGCCACCAAGGCTGGAAGCGCCACCACCATCTCCTACACTCCGCCGACTCTACTCGAGCCGCTGTCGGTTCACACGGTGAAGCTGGTGTTTGGAGACAGTGCCTCGAACTTCCGCACCAACGAATTCACTTTCACGGCATCGTCCGTTGGAAACATCACCCTGCCACCTTGGATTTATCTGGAAACCTTCGACGAAGTTCCAGAGGGACAGATTCCTGCTGGTTGGACCGCCGTCAACTACACCGACTCGCGGACTCCCGGCGAAGATCTGGATGACCCCAACTCGGATTCTTACCTCGGCTGGATCAGCCTGTCTTCGAATCGCGTCGCCAGCATCGGTGTCGCCGGTCGCTGGGACGGACCCCGCCGTCTGGCGGTTCGTGAGCAGTATGTCAATGGAGTGCGCGTTGCCTCCCTGATCACCAACAACTTCATGTATGCCGAATCCGACACCCGCGGCGGCAGTCAGGTGCAATACCTGTTCTCCAAGGACTACGACTTCAGCTCCTACTCCAACGTGTTTGTGTCGTTCCACAACATCTACGAGCAGAACCAGGACAGCATGGGTTCGGTGGAATACTCCATCGATGGCGGCAAGAACTGGCAGCCGGTGGTTTATTACCTGGACGGACCCGACATCGTCCACCTTCCCTCCGGTGAGGTCGATGGCTACAACACCTTGATTGCTCCTCAAGGCGACACCGCGACCTATACCGATCCGGTGACCAGTGATTCGGCCGGCGGCTACTACGGTGCCTTTATCGGTATTCAAGATACGAACCGTTGGGCAGCTCTCGGACCTTATATCAGCGAGCGTGTCAACGACGACTATGTCGAGGGCAAACGGGTTGAAATCTATCGTCTCCCGCTGGCCGACAAGCAAAAGACTGTTCGCTTGCGCTTTGCTCAAGCCGGAACCGGCAGCTGGTACTTCGGCATTGATGACCTCGGCTTCTACTCCATCACCAAGGTCGACGCTCCGAAGTTCACCACCCGTCCTTCGAACGTCAGCCGGATTGCCGGATTCAATGCCACCTTCACCGGTGCCGCCTCCGGCGTCGAAGTGAAATATCAATGGTTGCATGCCGGCACGAACCTTCCAGGCGCGACCGGTTCAACCCTGACCCTGGCCAAGGTTGGTCCTCTGGACGCCGGCACCTACACCCTCCAGGCTTCCAATTCTGGCGGAACAATCAGCGCGGACGCGACCCTGACCCTCCTGCCCTCGCCTGAGCCGGTCCTCACTGTGACCAACGGCCTCGTGACTCACCTCAAGTTCGATGGCGACTACTCGGACGCCTCCGGCAACGGAGTGAACGGGACCCCCAATGGCACGCCGTACTTCACCAATGGCCCAGTCGGCGGTGCGGTTTACATCAAGAACCTCAAGGACGGTTCCCGGAATGACTATGTATCCCTCGGTTATCCGAATGTCCTCAAGTTCGGTGATGAAAAGGTGGGTACCACCGGCAGCGACTTCTCGGTCTCCTTCTGGGTGCACCTGATCGAGCAAAACGACGATCAGGCGTTCATTTCCCAAAAGGACTGGAACAGCAGCAACAACCGCGGTTGGGGTATTTTCTCCCAGGGTGGTTCGGTCATCCGGAATCAAATCACCGGCCCGAACGGTGGTTCGGACAAGTTCAGCAAGAATCCTGCGCCCGGCCTGAACGACGGCAAGTGGCACCTCCTCACGGTGGTGGTCAATCGGGGCTCCACGGTCGATACTTACTCCGACGGAAGCCTGCTTCAGTCCAACGTCATCGCCACCAAGGGCAGCATCGATACCGACGACCTCGGCTTCGCTGTGAACATCGGTCAGGACGGCACCGGCAAATACACCGACGGTGGCTCGGCCGAAATCGAAATGGTCATGGACGATCTCGGTATCTGGCGCCGCGCACTGACGGCCGACGAAGTCGCGGCCATCTACCTCCGTGGTACCAATGGCAAGAGCCTCGATGTCGTTCCGGGTGCTGGTTCCGCTCCTGTTGTTTCCGCCCCGACCCTCGCCGGCGGCAATGTCACCCTCAGCTGGGCCGGCGGAGTCGGTCCCTTCAAGGTTCAAGTTAAGACGGCTCTCAATGCCGCCACCTGGACTGACCTGACCACCACCACCAGCCACACCTACACCACCCCAGCGGGCGGTGCCGCGAGCTTCTATCGCGTGGTGGATACCGGTCTGTAAGGACCGGCGATTCCATTCCTCATGGGCGGGCCGGGATATCTCCCGGCCCGCCTTTTTGTTGGCTTCCCCACCATGCGGAGCACCGACAGGGCAGGGGCAAGGAAGGCATGGAAATGATCCTTAGGGCCGAATGACAAAGGGGCTCAAGTCCCCACCTGGCCTTGACCATTCGACCGGAGAACTACTTCTGAAATCCACCGTTGCCCTCGTCAAAGTAGGTTACTCCGTTCAACCGACTGACGTTTAAAGTCTGGCTCCAGGTCCCCGAGTCCAGGGTCCGTCGCGCGGTGAGTTGTTGGAGGTCTACCGATTCCAGCCGGGGACCCGGCACGGTGAGGGCTTCGGTCAGGACCCGGCCATCCATCAGTTGGAGAGGTTGAACTCCAAGAATCCATAAAATGGTGGGTGCCAGGTCGGTGTTGCCGCTCGGAAGGGGATCGAAAACGCCCTGACGGAAATCCGGTCCGGCAGCGACCAGGGTGTTGTGCATATCGTAATGGCTCAGGCTGGCATGTGTACCTGCTGGGGAGGCCAGGGTTCCTTCCACATAGACTCCGCCGGTCGTTCCGAATCCGTTGGTTTGTGAATTCCACCGAAACGCCACCAGGACGTCGGGCGCGTTGGTGGTATTGAGTAGGACCGTTTCCATGGGGAAGGTCCCCTCGATGGAGGTACGACTAAAAAGGACCCCCGCATACGGGGTCGTTTGCAGATGCCGGACCAATCGGTCAACCACCTCGGGTTTGTGGCTGGGGACATACAGGGCAACACACCCACCCAGACCACTCACCAAGACGGTGTCGGGATCGGACGAAGCAGTGAGGCCCCGCGCCGTCGTGAAGCCGGCTTGCGACAACTCCACAGCCACGTCGATCCCTTCCGTGCAGGTGGAAAAAGCGTGATCCGAGACCACCAGGATATCCGTATCATCGAGGACTTTTTGGCGGGACAATTCCTGGATGACATCGCCCAAACGGGCGTCCGAGCCGCGAATGACAGCAAGAGAATCACCCGAACCGGGACTGGTCCGATGTTGGGTGAAATCCGGTTCCGCGAGCCACAGGAGAGAGTAGGCAGGGACTCCGTCGCGCCACAGCACCTCCGTTAACGCCCGGGTGGTCCACTCATCCCGGGCAGTCTTCCCGGGATTGGCTCCGGGCATCGGTCCCAGCTTTTCCACCACCGACGCCTTCAGGGAGGCAGGCAGGGTCTCGCCTTCGAACACCAATCGCGAACCGGAGGCGTCGTCCCGGTCAGCCCGATCGTGCAGCAGGGCCACTGGTTTGCTGCCCGCAATCGCGGTTTTCATTCCGTTTGTCCGAAGAATCTCCGCCACGGTGGCCCTCTTAAGGTAGTGCCCGTCTTCCAAGGCATCGCCCTTCCGGATGGTCTTCATATCTTCGGTCGCGACGATACGCATTGAATCAATGGCGGGGCGGAATTCCCGATTGGCAATCACACCGCTCGATTGGGGATAACACCCGGTGGCAATGGCCGTGCCATTGACCTCGGTGGAACTGACAAATACCGGATGATGATTCTGGAAAAAGACGCCTCGCCGGGAGAGTTGGAAGAGATTCGGAGATGTCTGTTCAGTGATGAAGTCCGGTCGCATCCCATCCCAGACCACAACCACCACGTGATGCGCATTTCCGCCTTGGACATTGCATGCGAGTCCGATCCCGAGTCCGGCGGAAAGTGCTACAGACGCCAGATGATTCCGGGTGTTTCTCATGAGTTTCAAAATAGAGGGAGGGGCGACGGGCGTCATTGAGGCCCGAAGATTCGATGAAAAGTGGGCGAAACGGAAGACTGTTTCGGTTCGTAACGGCAGCTGGGGTGGTTGAAATCGATACGGGGACTTGCAGGAGCGCGTCCGTTGGATGTCCCTCCTTCGGAGGGACTTGCATCCGGAGGG
>CAITXU010000271.1 GCA_903896505.1 uncultured Verrucomicrobiota bacterium
CGTCCAGCGTTACGAGGGAAACTATAGAGTTCGCACCTTTCCGTGTTGGGACCAGTTCTTAGCCATGGCCTTTGCTCAGCTGACTTATCGAGACAGCCTCGCGGACATTGAAGTGTGTCTACGTTCCCGCCCGGAACAGCTGTCAGCGGTCACTCAAAGTGTACCACCCCGGGTCGAAAAGAAAGGGGTCAAAGTGTACCACCTGAGGGGGTAGGCCAGAGGGTGGAAAGAAGCCGGGGAAGCCGGAGTCATAGCCATCGACATGGCGAATGTACTCTCGGTGCAAATCCAACAAGCAATACTGGCTCTACGCGCGCAGGGACGGTCGATTCGACGAATCGCCCGTGAACTGGGCGTCCATCGGAACACGGTTCGGGGGTATCTGGAAGGGGAGGAGGCCGGTTCAAAGTGTACCACCATTTCGACCTCCTGGATTCCGTCAAAATGTACCAATTCGACCCTCGGGAAAATCGGGCGAAAATCGCTGTGCGATCCGCATGGTCAATGGATACAGGAACGAGTTGAGAAGGGGCTGAGTTCACAGCGGATTTACCAAGACCTTCGGGAGGAACTTCAGTTCTCTGGCTCCTATCAGGCGGTCAAACGCTACGTGCGCCTGCTCAAGGCCAGGGAGCCAGAGCGGGTACCCATCCTACGACCTGGCGACTTCTGGGGACGCGGGCTGAACTCCCTGAATTGACGGCGAAGGGTCCGGGAGCATCCGCTCACCGGGACGTGGGGAGGTGAGTTGGGTAGGGACTACCGAATGAAGGCGTTCGCCTCGAGCCACGTCGCGTACTTCGCCGCGGTCGTCTGTCCGGCTGCGAGTGCCAGCGTCTGTTCTACGACGGATTCCTCAGTGACCTTGAACTCACAGCCGTTCAACTCCAGAAATACTGCGGCCAGCATGAAACCCGTGCGCTTGTTGCCATCGAGAAATGGATGGTTGTGGATGATGCCGACGGCGTAGGCGGAGGCCAATTCGGCCAATCTTGGAGACCCGTAGGCCACGAGGTTTTGCGGCTTGGTGAGGGCGGATATCAACAAGCCCTCATCCCGAACTCCCGCCAGACCGCCGTATTGCGACAGCATCATTTCGTGAATCGCCAGACAATCCTCGCGATTCAGCCAAACCAGCTCCATCATTGCGCCAGTTCCTTCAGGGCATTTCGATAACGACGGCTCAGACCCTCGGCAAGTTTCAGCTTGTACGCGAACTCGGGGTTCCCCGCCGTCAGGCGGAACCCCCCGTCGGTGGAGTCGGTCAGATAAAGGGCGTCACCTTCGCCGGCGTTGAGATGGGCAAGCGCTTCCTTGGGCAGGACCAACCCAATGGAGTTGCCAACCTTGCGCAGTTTGAGCTCTAAAACCATGTGAAGGTGTAGTCCCAAAAGTAATAACATGCAAGGCTGTCTCTTCGTCGCAGCGACGCGGTGAGATGGGGAAGCGAGGGACAAGAGGAAGGCGCGAGGTGCCTTGGAGTATAGTTGTCCTCTTGCGTCCTTTGCCTCTTGAAGGCAAAAGACGGTTGTGTTGTCCGATGAACAAGCCAGCCCGGAGCAGATCGAACTATTTCGGGCCATGAGCGGAGAGAAGCGACTCCAACTGGCTGAGCAGCTTTATTGGTCGGCCCGCCGAATCAAAGCCGCAGGGCTTCGCGCCCAGCATCCGGACTGGTCACAAGAGCAGGTGGAGGCGGAGACGCGCCGGATTTTTCTTTATGCCCGCACCTGACCTGTTTTTGCTGTTTGTCCGTCCGCTGAATCGTGTTGGCATCCGATATGTCGTTACGGGGAGCGTTGCGGCAATATTTTATGGAGAACCGAGGCTAACACATGATGTAGACCTCATCGTCTTTTTGACTGCTGCAGAAGCAAAGCTTTTAGCCCATTGTTTTCCCGCCTCCGAATTCTACCTGCCCACGCTTGAAACAATTTCCTTAGAGACCCTCCGCGAGCAACGGGGACATTTCAATATCATCCACCACGAAACTGGCTTTAAAGCCGACATTTATCTCATCGGCCGGGACGAGATGAACGCCTGGGCGCTTAAATCGGGCCGCCTCATATCTTTCGAGGGTGAAAACGTACGGGTTGCGCCTCCGGAGTATGTCATCGTTCGCAAATTGGAATACTATCGGGAAGCCGGTTCGGACAAACATTTGCGCGACATTCGTTCGATCGTTGACAGTTGTGGCGAACAATTGGATCGCGATTTGATCCACGAATGGGTTGAACGCAAGGGATTGGAGGCAGAATGGCGCTTGATTTTCAATCATGAGAACAAAAGCCGATTTGTTTAATGTCGTGGTTTGCTTTCGTATAGCCGTGTGTTCCAGCGGGCATCGGACCGCGTTTTGCAGAGTTTCGTCCGGCATTTCTGGCTTTTAATGTGTTTGGCCCTTCCGACGGGGGCGGTGGCGGCTATCCGGTGAAATCGGACGTCGAGGTCGGACCCGCCCGCAACGCCCAGGCACGCGACCAGGCCAGAGCCTCCACCTACTTTTGGGCTATCCAGAGGGCACAGACTTCAAAAACCCCGGTCTATACCTATTTCTGGAATCATGCCCTTCCCGGCCCGGACGCCCCGACCTACGGTGCTTTCCATACTTCAGAAGTGTCCTACGCGTTGGCCACGCTCTACAACTCGGACCGCCCATTCACGGATTCCGCCGCTCATCATCCGATTCCACCGTTTCATCATAGGCCCTTTGCCCGAGGCCGGACGAGTGTTCTTGACCTCCAGAGGGACCGGCTACGTAACGAGCTCGTTAATCCTACTTCCAAGCAATCAAGGCGCCTTGCCGTAGCACGCAAGGGGCGAACCGATAATCTTGGGCGGCCATTTTTTATGGTGGTCGCGATGCCCAATGGTGGCTCTCCGTTGGAGGCAGCACCATCGCCTCTAAGGACTCCGTCTTCGGGCTTGGCAGAATGGATAGTGCGGCTCAGTTCGCCTCCACTTTGTCTCCCGGAGCGAGCCTGTCCGGAATTAAAGTAACCGCAGGGGAGACGGTGACATTCAATGTCGCGGCAACAACCTACTACGGCCATTTTGTTGGCGTCGAGGAAACCATCAACTTCACCGCTGTCCCTGAACCGTCCTCCACTGGCGTCGCCGCGACCGCTGCCCTCCTCATCTTGGCGACCTTCAAGCTTGTTCAGCGCAGACAGCGAGGAAGTCAGGCTGTGTAGGTCTATTGGAATCGGCCTTCAAAGGCCCGTAGTTTCCATCCCACCGTTACCAGCTGGCGGTGGCACACCCAGGGCATTGGGAGGTGCCACGCCACTGTTGAAGTTCCTACCGCGCGGCGTACCGTGTATCGATATGAAGTGGGAATTCACCGCAATTATCGAGGCAGCACCTGAGGGTGGCTTCTGGGCGGTCTGTCCAGAGGTACCAGGAGCCAACGGCCAGGGCGATTCCGTCGAGGATGCCAAAACCAGCCTCAGAGACGCCATTCGGCTGATCTTTGAGGATCGCCTTGAGGACGGACGCAGGGGTCTTTCCGATGACGCGATCCAAACGGTTGTTGCCCTGGGATGAAGCGCCGGGACTTGGAGACCAGACTTCGACGCGCCGGATGCTATATGAAGCGCGAAGGCGGGTCGCATTCGTTGTGGGTCAATCCTCTCACCGGTGTGGTCGAGGCGATACCTCGCCACTCTGAGATCAAAGAGCCACTTGCACGGAAGATTCTGAGATCGATGGGAGTTGAGTAGGGACTTCCAGTAAACCGCTGTTTTGGGACAGCATCATTTCGTGAATCGCCAGACAATCCTCGCGATTCAGCCAAACCAGCTCCATCACTGCGCCAGTTCCTTCAGGGCGTTTCGATAACGACGGCTCAGACCCTCGGCAAGTTTCAGCTTGTACGCGAACTCGGGGTTCCCCACCGTCAGTCGGAACCCCCCGTCGGTGGAGTCGGTCAGAAAAAGGGCGTCACCTTCGCCGGCGTTAAGATGGGCGAGCGCTTCCTTGGGCAGGACCAACCCGATGGAGTTGCCGACCTTGCGCAGTTTGAGCTCTAAAACCATGCTCGGGTGTAGCCCCAAAAGTAATAAAATGCAAGTCCATCAGGACGGGCTCGGGTCAAGGTTCTGTCGATGGCCGTCTTTATCTTCCATACAAGCCGGCAGTGGTTCGTCTCTGGCGTTGCGCGAGATCTCACGATTTTTCCTTTGATGAAGACCATTCGCATCGGTTTCCGCGGGGCTTCTGAGGATGGTAACCGTGTTCATGATCTTAGGAACGTCGGCGAGGAGATTCATTGCCATTTCCTGGGCAAAGGAATCGCTGAGGTTCCTGACATGGATTCGGGGACGACAGCGATTCACGTGGTCGTTTCAGCTACCCGCCACCTTGGGACGGTGACTGCTTTCGTTCGCAAGGCCATCCGCCACTACGGCCTTTCCGAATTTGTGCAGGTCACGCGAGAAGACGGGTCAGATTTGCCCGCCCCGTGATCCCTCGTGCCCCGACCCAGGCGACTCGCGGCAATTCACCAGTGGAATGGGGCAGTGATATACCCATGTTGAAATTCCTGTCGTGCTCTGTATCGTCTCCGACGGTGAAGTGGGAGTTTACTGAGATCGTCCACTGCTGTGCTGACATCTTCGCGCAATAGCTCCCAATAAATGTAAAGTCCTATCCACATCCATCGGTATGACCTTCAATGCAATGGCAACAGCAAAGGCACTTGCTGCAGTTGAACGAGACTCGTCTCCTCAAACTCAACGGTCGCCCATTGCTTCGCCATGCAACCGGCGGTGCTCGCCATCGGACAAATTTTCCCCGGCCAAGCGCATTCTCAGCTTCCTGCCCCTGCTCGTCCTCCCCGCTACTGGCTTCGCCCAGAGCTCCACCTGGGACGGTGGGGGCATCAACGATAACTGGAGCACAAGGACCAACTGGATCGCCAATACCGCTCCTGCCTCTGGCAGCAACACAGTCATCCGGTTCGACGGTTCGACCCGGCTTTCGCCGTTCCAAAACATCGCCGGTGCATTTCAGCTCAATTCCCTCGTCTTTCTCCCCTCAGCCGGTGCGTTCACGCTCGGAGGTTCCGGCGGCCTGGATTTTCGGTCCACTTCCAGCGGTGCTGTCCCTACCCTTTCGCAGGCCAGCCCAGCGAACCAAACCATCGCCCTTAAACCGATCATTCTCTCGAACAATCTGGAGGTGGACGCCAGCGGGAGCGGTTCGCTCATCTTTGCGGGCGCCGTCACCGGCCCGGGTGCCATGACGTTGATGGGTGGCACCGTGGCCGGAATCACCCAGCGCGTCACTCTTGGAGGCCCAAACGGGAACGAATTCGCGGGAGGAGTGGTGCTCGGGACCGATCCGCAGGTGGGGCCGGTTGAGCTGAGCCTTGCGACCGATAATGCGCTGGGCAGGGGAGTATTTTCCATGGTGGGGGGAAACACGCTGCGGAATCCCACTGCGACGGCACGGACCATCAAAAACGATTTCACGTTGGTGCTCCCGACGGCGGGTGGCCGCCACGCATTTACGGGCAGCAACCCGCTGATCTTTACGGGAGAAATCCATGTCCTCAGCGCGCCGAAGACGTTGCAGGTCGATGTGCCCGAGTTGCGCTGGGAAGGGCCACTCAGCGGTACCGCCCCCGTGATCAAGAACGGCCCCGGACAGCTCACGATCAATGCGGTCGAAAACTCGTCCTACACAGGGCAGATCATCCTGAATGAGGGAAGCATCCGCGCAGGGACGGCGACCTCTCTCGCCACCGCCATCCTTACCCTGAACATTGCCGACGGATTGATCTTCTCTGGATCCAATCTTTCGCTTGGGGGTCTGGACGGAACGGCGAACTTCACCGGCCCCACAGGGACGCTGACCCTCGGCCGGAATGGCGGCGGTGGCACCTATACCGGCGCGCTCACCACCGGTGGTGCGCTCATCAAGACCGGCACCAATCCCCAAGTCTTTTTCGGCGGCGTTTCCAGCGTGCGGGCGTTAACCGTCTTCGACGGCTCGTTCCTGCTCAATGTAGCCACCCTCACGCTCACTGGTACGACGGACAATGCCTTGACCGTGGGGAATGCATCGGGGACTACCGCGATGACGGCATCACGCTGTTCGGCAACACCAGCCCCATCTTCGGCGGACTGGCGGGTCCGGCCAATTTCGGCCTGACCAATCGTGCCCTCACCCTGGGCGGAGCCGGAACGGACGAGAGTTACAGCGGCACCCTCAGCGGCAATGGATCGGTCAAGAAGGTGGGGCCCGGTGCGCTTGTGCTACTGGGCACCAACACCTTCACTGGCGGCCTCACCGTCAGCGAGGGCCGGGTGGAATTGGGGCGGTTCGACTCGCTCCCCAATGCCGTGCCGATCATCCTCACCGGCCCCAGTACGCTCACAACCCAGAGCTCGCTCCTCACCTTGTCCAGCCTGCGCTCGGGGCAGAATACGGATGCATCCGGCTGGCTTCCCGGCGGCACCATCGCGCCCTCTGCCACCCGCACCGCGCCCACCACAATACTGCTCAACGTGCCGACCGCCACAACCCAGACCTACGGCGGTGCCTTTGCCGATGCGACCACCAGCCGGTTGTCTCTCACCAAAACCGGTACAGGCACCCTGCGATTGGGCAGCGACCGTCATACCTTCACCGGACTCACCACCATCCAGCAGGGCGTCCTCGAGTTGGACAGCGCCCTCGCCACGCCGGCGGACTCCACGTTACCCGGCGGCGTGCATGTCCAGCCGGGCGGAACCCTCCGACTCGTCTCGGGCCTGGGACTGCCCGCCCGCTACATCAGTAACGTTCTGCCCTCCTTTAGCACCTACGCCACTCTCCCAGCACTGGATGCCTATTTCACCAGCACCTCGCCTGCCCTCTTCGCGAATAGCTCAGCCAATGCGGTCAATGACTTTGATTTTGGGAGCAACATGCCCGGACCCCTCCGCTTTCCCGCCCCCTTCAATACGAATCAGATCAACAATCTCCAGGTCTGCTGGTCGGGCAAATTCCGGGCCGATACTGTCGGCAGTTACACCTTCGCCACCACCTCGGACGACGGCAGTGTGATCTACATGGACGGCACATTGGTGGTGAATAATAACTTTAGCCAGGGTGCCACCACCCGCTCTGGTTCCATCACGCTCGAGCCCGGCCTGCACGACATCGTCATCGGCTATTTCCAGGGCGGTGGCAGCTCCGCCTTCGCCGCCACCTTCGTGCCCCCCGGCGGTCAGAATCAACCGCTGGGCAACACGCTTCTGAGCTACGTCTCCAGCGCCACCGTGGGTGGCTTGACCGGCAGCGGTCTGGTCGATCTCCAAGGCGGACGGCTCACCATTGCCGAGGATGGATACGGCGTCTTTAACGGCAGCATCACGGACAGCAGCGCGGGCAGTTCCGGCGAGTTGGTCAAAAGCGCCCAGGGTACCCTGGTGCTGCGGGGAACGAACTCGGCGAACGGTGGCTTCACCCTCGTCAACGGCACGCTGGGCGTCGATGCTCCAGACGCTCTCGGCAGCGGCCGCATCCGTGTGAGTGGGTCCGGGCAGCTCTTTGCCGATTCGGTGGACGTTGCGCTGCCGAATGCGGTGCATATTGATCCGGTTGCCGATCTAACCATCGTTGACGATCCGGCCGGAGCGCGAAAACTCAGCCTCACCGGTCCGTTGAGTGGCATGGGTGTTTTTTACATGGCTGGAACCAGCGAATGCGTACTGGGAACGGCCACTGACTTCGTCGGCACGTTGGAGGTGGACAGCGGGCGTCTCACCCTCACGAAGCCCATGGGTGCATTGTCCGTAAACGTGGTGGATGGCACGCTTGCCTTGAGTGACGGTGCCCTGGCGGCACCTAACGGGACGGTCACCATCCTGGGTGGAACGCTCACCGGCGGCGGGACCGTTGCTGGCACTTTGACGAATTACGGCATCATCGACGCCCAGTCCGAAACCCTCACGTTCACCGGTGGGCTCATCAACTACGGATTGCTCCGCGCCTTCTCCGGTGGCGTGGTCGACGCATCGGCGTGCACCCAGCTGGTCAACTACGGCACCATCGACCTCATCAGCGGCTCCGCTTTGTTACCGGCCGACTTCACCAACCTTGGACTGGTACTCGATTCAAGCCTGGTCCGGGTCAAGAGCAGCACGCGCGTCGGCACCACCGTTTCGATCACCATCGACAGCTATGCCGGACACACCTATCAGCTCCAGCGCAACAGCTCACTCGCTGGCTCTACGTTTGCCAATATTGGCAACCCGCAGATTGGCCGGACGGGAAATACCCTCACCTTCATCGACCCGAGCGCGAGCCCGGTAAGTGGGTTCTATCGGGTGACGGTCGATTGACCGACGGACAGCCGCTCTAGTGTCTGTCCCGCGTGACCACACGGCCCGGCAAGGCCCCGGTGTGGGTGCCCTGGTGGACCACTTCGACACCGTTGATAAAGACTTCGGACACTCCGGTCGCCAACTGCCGGGGCTTGGCAAAGGTCGCATGGTCCTGAATCGACGCCGGCTCGAAGACCGCGATGTCGGCGAAGTTACCGGCACGCAAGGTGCCGCGGCGGGCGATACCGAGGTTTGAAGCCGGCAGTGAGGTCATTTTGCGCACCGCCTCGCTCACACTCAGGAGTTTTTCGTCGCGCACATATTTGGCGTAAACACGTGCAAAGTTACCAAAGGCCCTCGGGTGAGTGCTGAACTTGAGAAACACGCCGTCCACACCCTCGGGTCCCGCATCCGAACAAAAGCTCAGCCAGGGCTGCACGATCTGCTTGCGGATGTTGTCTTCGCTCATGAGGAAGTAGATGGTCTCCACCCGGGAGTCATCTTCGATCACCAAGTCCATGGCGGTGTCTTCCGGGGAAGTGTTCCGCAGGCGGGCGACTTCGCCGAGGGTCTTGCCGGTGAGCGATTTCAGCTTTGCGCTGCGGAAGCCCACCAGCAGCACATTGTCGGGATTTCCCGCCGAGCGCATCAGGTTGTCGTACTTTTCACTGGCCAGCATTTCCTGCTTCACGCGCTGGCGAATGGACGGGTCCTGCAGGCGCTTCCGCCACTCTTCCAGGCCGCCTTCCTGGACCCAAGGAGGCATGGCGGCATCGAGACCGGTGGCGCCCGCCGGGTACGTATACATGTCGGCGGTGATGGCAAGGCCCTGGGCACGGGCGGCCTCGATGGCTTCCAATACCCGGGGCAGATTCTTCCAATTCTTTTCGCCAGAAACCTTCAGGTGGTAAATCTCGGCGGGCACGTGCGCCTTGCGGGCAATGGTGATCAACTCGTTGACCGCTTCCAATTCGTGGTCGCTTTCGTTCCGAATATGCGAAATATAGATGCCCTTATGAGCAGCGGCGACTTCCGCGAGGGCGATCAACTCTTCGGTGCTCTGGTAGTTGCCGGGTTGATAAATCAAGGCCGACGCCACTCCCAGTGCGCCCTCTTCCATGGCCGTGGCGACCAGGGCGCGCATGCGATCCAATTCCGCAGAGGTGGGGGCGCGGTTGGCCCGACCGAGCACGTGGATTCGCGGAGTCGCAGCGCCGATGAACGAGGCGACGTTGGGGGAAATGCCGTGGTGAACCAGGGTTTCGAGGCCTTCTTTCAGCGTATGCCAGGGAATCTCGTACCGGATGTCGGATTGGTCCCGCCTGGCCTCATCGCGCATGCTGTCATTCAGAGGCCCCATGGACTCTCCTTCGCCAAAGATTTCCAGGGTGACTCCCTGCATCACATCCGACAGGCCGCGGCCATCGGCGAATAGGGCATCGTGGCTCGACATCAAGTTGATGAAGCCGGGAGCGATCACCTGGCCGCCGACGTCGATATCCGTCCGTCCGTGGTCCAGGGAAACGTCGCCGATCTTAGCGATGGTATCCCCGTCGATCCCGACCCCGCCGGGAATGAGAGGGGCACCCGAGCCGTCGCAGATCAGGCCATTCCGAAGAATGATGTCGTACTGGCCGGCGGCGAGAGAGCCCATGACTGCAGCAATGACGAGGCAAAGGGTGAGCGGGCGCGACATGTGAAAAAGAATACCCGGGCGGCAGCTCGAGAACAAGGGACGGCATTTGCTGAAGGCGGCGGCTCCAGTGGGTTTCCCCGGGTCACGAACCCTTCCTCAACGAACACCGTGGGCGATTTCAGAGAGTGCCTCACCACCACGTGAAGCTCGGGTCCGGCTTGGGTCCCGTGTAATTCCATTGGTAGGCGGTCTGGGGAAATTGAAAGTACTCCGTGTGCGAGTCGCCAAACAGCACGTTGAACCGATATTGTCCCTTGTAGTTGTGCCATTGGCTTTGGACGTCGTTTTTGTTTCGGTCGGCCCACCACGGCCAGTCTCCCTGCACCAATTTGTTGGAAGCGCTGATGGCAATCTCGCTCGTCTTCATCGATTTCCCCTGGTCGGTATTGGGTGAGCCGGAATCCCCGGTGACGTGTCGGATTCGCAGCGTCTCGACCGACCACACGGTCAGGTAGCTGTTTCCCCAGGCGTCAAAACAGGTTTTGATCCCCTTTGGAAAGGTTGAAATCCACAGGGAATCACCCTTGTCACCGGGGCAATGGTAGCTCTCGCCGGCCGTGACATACTTGTTCAACGGACGATTGGTGGCTCCCGTCAAACCGCCATGAAGGCTCATCACCCCCTTCTTTCCGCCGAGCGTGCCCCAATCGTTGTACACCGGATATCGGTCGAGATTATCGTCGGCATACAGATGGTACCCGAGTCCCATCTGCCGCTGGTTGTTGTTGCACTTGATGGTATTGGCCTTGCTCTTGGCCCGTCCGAGCGCCGGCAGGAGCATGCCGGCCAGAATCGCGATAATGGCGATGACCACCAGGAGTTCAATCAGCGTGAAACCGCGCAAGTTCAATCGATGACGGGTCATGGGAAGACCTTCAACGCGATTTCGCAGGAACTGCAAGCAGGAAAACAACGCCCCGTGGGAAACGAGAGGGCCATCCGAGCCGTCACAGATCAGGCCATTTCAACGAACGATGTCGTATGGGTCGGCGGCGAGAGCGCCCGCGACTGCTGCAATGAGTAGACAAAGGGTCGGTGTACGCGACATTGGAAATAGGGGAGGCGTCTTTGCCCGCATGAATCGCTCCGCACCGGAAACATCCGTGATGGTAGTCATAGTCGTCCTGTTCCCAATTCTCTTCGTGGGGATGTGGTACGTCGTCGGCCTCCTGGTCTATTCGATCAGCGGATGGGCCCGCCTTGCAGAAAGTTTTGCCGCCGGAGGCGAACCGACCGGCAGGCGCTTTTTCATGCAGTACGGAGTAGTCGGCAACATCTACTACAGGAGCGTCCTTACCATCCACACTGCTCCAAATGGATTTTATCTATCCGTCTGGCTGCCATTTCGGATTGGACATCCTCCACTCTTTATTCCCTGGCAGGAGGTGCGTAACGCAACGACGTACCCCTTTTGGTGGTTCGAGATGGTGGAGTTCGATGTTGGGTCACCGACTATCGCGACGTTAGAGTTGCCAAAAAGGATATTTGAAGGGCAACTTTTCGTCGGCTAACCCGTCAGAGATCAACCAAATCACGGAGCGTCGCCTTGACGACTTTCATCTGGTCGTAGGCGGCTTCAATGAACCTCTCAGCCCCTAACCATCAAAGGAGTCCCCAGACTTGATGGGGTTCGGTGCCACGGTCTACACTATTGCCGATGTCGCCACGCCAGGTTCTACTGTATACCAACGTGCTGATTGCCGTGTTGCATTCGGGCAGTGGTGCATCTGCTGAAAGCAATTTCCAAACCTGGCTATTGAATAACCGAAACCGGATGGTCCACTTTATGTCTAAAAGCCGTTTATTGCTGGTTGTGCTCTTGGTTTGTGGCATCTGCCGAGGAGGCCAGCTTGTGGGAACGCCCAACGCTCGGTCCGATGGATTCTCTTTGGATTCCCTTGTCAACCTCGTCGACATATCGGACCTTCAGATATGCCCCGATGAAGGCTTGGTAGCATTCGTGACCTCCAGAGCCAATCTTTCAGAACGACGGTACGATACAGCCGTGGCCCTTGTAGATGTAAAGAGTCATGCGTTAGTCACGGTTAGCTCCAACTTGCCTGGTGCTTCGTTCCCACGATGGTCTCCGTCCGGCAACGCGATTGCATTTCTTGCGCCCCCGGGAGGCACAAACGACAAGGCGCAGATATTCCGAGTGTCGAAGAATGGAGGAACTCCGTTTCAAGTCACCCGAGTACCGAATGGAGTTCAACAATTTGCCTGGCGACCGGATGGGTCGGAGTTTGCATTCGTAACGGGAGATATTTCGCGCGGAGACGACCCCAGGGAACCAAAGAGTACTGGATTTGAAGTTGGGAACGATGCATTCCTCACTGCCTCGTCCGCCGTCCCGATGCATATTTGGACAATCTCCAGCGACGGTGGAGACTCGACACGTTTGACGAGTGGAGACTGGAGTGTTGTTCCCGGGGTAGCGCTACAAATTGTTCCGCCCCTGTCTTGGAACCCGGATGGTAAGTTCATCGCCTTCACAAAACAGAAGACTCCCCACTCTGGCGATTCAGACAAAACGTCCGTCAACATCATCGACGTTACAACTCACGAGATTCGAGCGGTCACATCCCGGACCGTTGCCGAGAGTTATGCCCTCTATTCGCCAGACGGTTCGGCCATTGCCTACACCTATTATCGAGCCGGCCAATTCTGGACGAGCGCCAATGACGTCTTTGTTGCTACGGCTAGCGGGGGGACGGGGACGAATGTATCTTTGACGGTAGACCGTGATATTCAGGCGTTTTCTTGGACGGCCGACAGCAAGGCTCTTGTTATTGCAGCTATGGACAAAGTACGGGCGCGCGCATGGTCAGTTCCCATGCACGGCAATCCTAGCCACATTGACGTTGGTGACCTGAATCTTGATACTTTCCAAATCGCAACTGGAACACGTGGAGAATTCGCCTTTGCGGCCAGTGCCTCGAAGAGACCAACCGAACTCTATTTTATGACGTCCACTGCCGGACCGCCAATACAGCTTACGGAGCTGAACAAAGCCGCAGCAGAACTAGCCCTCGGAAATGCCGAAGCCGTTGAGTGGCGAAGCTCGGACGGCTTGGAGAACAACGGTATCGTAACCGTACCTTCAGGCTATTCGAAGACGGGCCGATATCCGTTGGTGGTTCTCATTCATGGCGGTCCCGATTCCGCTTCAATATTATCTTTCGATGCCGCCGCGCAATTATTTGCCGCACAAGGATACATTGTATTTCAGCCCAATTACCGTGGCAGCAGCAATATGGGGAACCGCTATGAACTTGCGTTCGTCGGCAATCCGGAAGGATCTGCTCGAGACATCATGTCCGGACTGGCAAAAGTCAGGATGGATTGGCCCGTGGATTCCAAACGCATCGCCGTCGGTGGTTGGTCGCACGGGGGATTCCTGACAGTATGGCTGGTTGGGCATTATACAGAGTTCAAGGCGGCCGTGGCAGGTGCCGCCATCACAGATTGGCGGGATCAGCTTTTCCTGTCAGACTTGAACCTTCAAACCCGCTATTACGTTGGAGGTTTGCCTTGGACCGGGAGACAGGACGACATCTTCGCAAAGCAATCTCCCATCACTTACGCCTCTACCATCAAAACGCCCATTTTAATTCTACACGACAGCGGTGACCCACGTGTTCCTGTAACGCAAGCGTATAAGCTCTACCATGAACTCAAGGCCAGAGGAGTTCCGACAAAATTCATTGTCTATCCCGAGACCACCCATCATCCCCAGGATCCGGTTAATGTTCGAGATGTATATTCTCGTTGGATAGAGTGGACTGGTGAGCATCTATCTGCTGATAAAGGACAATGAAGCTGGCGAGTCCGTGACCCAAACGCCGGATGAGCTTGCTGCCGTCAAAGCTGGCGAGGCCCTGCACGTTGACTGCGGATTCCTTGGGAAGCCATCTTGGTTTGCCCAGATACACCTCGCCACGTTGGCCGTGAATTTGGGAGGTCAGCGGAGCCACGATTACCAGTGCGCGTGCATTGCGCGGCTCATCCGGCGCAAGCACCAACACAGGACGGCTCTTTTCCACCATGCCAAGTTCTGCAAACCACACCTCACCGACTGCGGGCTCAATAGGGGCCATAGGTCCGGGTCCATTCGTCGGCTTGTTCTTCTCCATTGAGCAGCGGCTTCGGATTTAATGACACGGCAAACGGCAACCGCTTTTGAATCTCGATCTGCGCGAGCATCAGGTTGAAGGCCTCGCCCGCACTCAGACCGAGTTTCTGAAGCACGGCATTGGCGTTCGTGAGTCGGACGTTTGGGACTTCGGTTTTGAAGGTCGTCGTCGCTTTAGGCATCAGCTGAAAGTCCTCTTTTCACTGCGATTGGTCAACGATCGCGGAGCAGACTCTTCCTCGCCCTCACCCTTGGACAAGCTTGCAGAAACCTTCCAGATTCATGCTGCGGACTGGCGACGGATTGCTCCGCCCGATTAGGACCAGGGGAGTACGACTCCGTCAGCTAGTGTCGCGTTTCCGAAATAGCTGACAGTTTGCCGCGAGGGATTTTAGGCTCCCGCGAGGGCCCGAGCGACGAGCATACCCGCAGTGGGCTGTGAGGAGCGAGCAACGAAGCGGGAGCCGAAAAGAGCTGCGGCCCTTCGGGTTGTGCCGACAATGAACCGACCACGAACGACGAAGAAAACACGTGGAGGGCGTGGTTTGGACCGCCTCCGGATCGCCCGCCTTGCTACAAAGGTGCATTTAGAACGGGAGAAGTGATGATCCCCGCAATGATTGGGGACTTGCAGGAGCGCGTCCGTTGGATGTCCCTCCTTTGGAGGGACTTGCGTCCGGAGGGACGTCCCGCCGCTGCGGGACAAGTCCCGATATTGATTTTGACCACCATCGCCTGGGCACCGTCTCGACCGTTCGTCCTCCAGCAAAAACTCCTCCGTGAAGGCGTCCGGGCAGGGGTGTCCCGATTCAATAAACCGGATTGTACCCCGCGCTCCGAATCGCCCCCACGGCGAGGTGGGTTTAGCGCCGAACACGCCGATAAGCGGTCCAACTGAGAAGGCCGAATCCGGCCAAGACTCCGTAAGTCGACGGTTCAGGGACTGCGGTGACCGAAAACTTGCCGATTTCGACCGCGCCACCAAGTTTTAGTGGGGCGACAGCGAAGGAAATCGCGTCCACCTTGGTAAAATCAATCGAGGGGTAACCGGCCAGGGAGGAAAAGGGAATGATCAAGTCGGACCCGTTGTTTTCTGGAATGGTTATGCTCGCATAGGATATAGAGGAATGGGACTCTAAACCCACAACAAAGTACGTTGGCGCGCTGCTGTAGACAGCAGAGAAACGAAAGGCGTTGTAGATAGAGAAATCCTCCTGGAATACATATCCGCCCGGTTGGGTTGAACTAGACCCATAATAAACTTCCGCCCGGCCAATAGCCCGGGCGGTGTTTTCCAACTCGAAAAGACCACCGGCGAATGCCGCGACGCCAACCGTACTGCGACCAATCCCGCTACCGTTTTCGAGAGAAATCAAGCGCCTACCGCCAGGAACGTCGCTGGCATACGAGTCGCTGAAGATGTAACTATTTGGAACGACCGAAGTTTCCTGTCCGGTTCCAGGCTGGTCGAATGGGTCGATGACGAAGTCACCCGCAAAGGCGCGCATCAGCGCCAACGCTGAAACCGTGGCTATCGAGAGTATTCCAGTACTGATTTTCATGAATGATTGGTTCTTTGAATTGAGAGTTATTGCAATGCCACTCCGAACCGGTTGTTGCCGCGCCAGGAAAAGCTGTTGCCCCCAGTCATTCGGACCCATCCGCAAAAACCTATCCGACTGAATTCACTTTTTTTCTAAAATGAACTGTGGCAGCGGGTCGAATAGCCCTCAGTTGAAAATCGCGTACAGCCTTGATCGTCCGGCCAGAGCGTTTCATCCGGGATGGTTCGCAACGCTGGCAGACGGGGACTCCCTCTATCGGGTCAACGGGGGAAGCACCTTGGCACCCGGAATGGCGGTATCCAGGGTGGCCAGGTAGTTCACGGGAAGTCAGCGTCCAGTTCCTTGACGGCCTCACTGGTCAACGGTGGACGTTCGACGAGTGGAGCAAAAATCATGGCACCGGTGAACTCACAACGAACCCGTTGAGGTTTCGCAGGCGTATGGGGTGGTCCGCTGGCTCTCCGACGTAGGAACTCCGAAAGGGTCAACCGTTCCTCCATCGCCATTTGGCGAATCCGTCGGGCTTCGAAATCGGTGCCTTTGAAGCTCATCGTCTTCATTGATATTACGTTATTTTCGGTGCCGACGACGGTCAAGCAAGGCGCAGGGGTTCGGAGCACCTATCCGTTGTCCCACACAAACCAACGTTGCCATTCCGTCTGGCCCTTCCCAATCTGCCGGGAGCACACGATTTCAGATCTACTCCCCCCCTTCCACCATGGCCAAACCGGCAAAGATCGAGAAAGAGTTCAAGGTCCCCACATTCGACTGGCGTACGACGGACGACGAAGAGGTGGAACGGCGGCGGCAACGGGCTCGCGAGGAGTCGTTCATCATCACCAATGCGACCCCCGAGCATCCGATATTTTCCAATTTCCACGTCAAGTCCGGGAGCGGGTTAACCTATTCCGTTGAAGTGCGGGACTTGAAGGCGGAGCAGTTTGCGTGCGATTGCGTGGATTTCCAGATCAACGGATTGGGATTGTGCAAGCACGTCGAGGCCGTGCGGATGCAGAACCAGGCGCGATACAAAGGCTTGTTGAAGAAGGCGATTGCGACCGGTTCCAACCGCATCGAGATCACCTTGGACCGCGGGACAGCCACGCTCAGAGCGTATTCCGGCATCGGCGCACTACCGAAGGAGGTCGCCAAATGGTTTGATCTGGATGGACGACTGGCGGACCGATCACCGGAAGAAGCGGTCGAGGCGTTGCGTCGCCTGCAGGAGTCGAACGTTCCGCTGCTGCGGCTGTCGCAGGAAATCCAGCCGTGGCTGGAATCCCGACGCCGTATGCAGGAAAGCCGCGAGTCGCGCCGAGAATATGAGCAGCGGGTGCAACGAGGGGAATGGCCGCCGCAGGAGACCAACGTTCCGCTCTTTCCGTATCAGCGCGAGGGGATGGTGCACCTGGCTTTCAAGGAGCGGGCGTTGCTGGCTGACGAGATGGGGCTCGGCAAAACCATCCAAGCCATCGCCGCCTGTGCCCTGCTCCACCGGCTGGGCAAAGCGCAGCGGGTGTTGGTCATCACTCCCGCCTCGCTCAAGACCGAGTGGGAGGAGCAAATCCGCCGCTTTACTCCGCTGAGTTATCGGATTGTTTTTGGGGGGAAAATCTCACGCCTGGCTGCCTATGAATCAGGGCCGTTGACGCCCTTTTTCACCATCGTCAACTATGAGCAAATGGTCGCGGACGCGCTGGACGTCAACCATCGGCTGGCACCGGATGTCGTGGTGCTCGACGAGGCGCAGCGGATCAAAAACTGGGACACAAAGACCGCCCAGGCTGTCAAGCGGTTGCGCAGCCGCTACGCCTTTGTGCTCACCGGGACTCCCATCGAGAACCGTATCGACGAGTTGCACTCCCTGATGGACTTCCTGGACCCCGGGGTGCTGGGGCCGCTCTTCCGATTCAACCGGGAGTTTTACGACCTGGATGACCGGGGTCGTCCCCAGGGATTTAAGAACCTGGACCGCCTTCATGAGCGCATCAAACCGTACATGCTTCGCCGCCGGAAGGCCGACGTGGAGACCGAGCTGCCGCAGCGCACAGACCGCAACCATTTCGTCCCCTTGGGCGACACCCAGAGGCAGGATTACAATGCCCACGAAGTCGAGGTCACCAAGCTCGCCTCCATCGCAAAGCGACGGCCTCTGACGAAGCAAGAGCAGGACAAACTTATGCGCGAGCTGGCGATGATGCGCATGGTGTGCGACACCTCGTACATCCTGAACCCCGAAGACCGGACGTGCCCGAAACCCGCCGAGCTGGAGAGGATTCTCGAGGAAAGTGCCGAGAACGACGCCAAGGTGATCGTCTTCTCGGAATGGGAGCGGATGCTCCAGTTAGTGCGGGAGTCCTGCCGGGCCTTAAAGATGGGCTTCGCCTGGCACACCGGCTCCGTGCCGCAACAAAAACGGCGGGCGGAGATCAACGCCTTCAAAGACGATCCCAACTGCCGGGTGTTCTTGAGCACCGATGCGGGTGCCACCGGCCTCAACCTCCAGGTCGCCAGCGTGGTAATCAACTGCGACCTCCCTTGGAATCCCGCGAAGTTGGAGCAGCGCATCGCCCGGGCCTGGCGAAAGAACCAGACCCGTCCGGTCACGGTGATCAATCTTATCTCCGAGAACACCATCGAGCACCGGATGCTTGAGACTCTGGCGCTCAAACAAACCGTGGCGGCGAGTGTTCTGGACCGACTCGGGGAGGTGAAGGAGATCAAGTTGAACGCCGGTCGGCAGGCGTTCGTGGAGCGGCTGCAGCAGTTGGTGGCGTTGAAGGATGGCCGTCGGCCCGTTGAGCTAAATCCTCAGAAACCATCTCTGCCCGCCGATCGGAGCCTGGCCTTCGCCCAGCTTGCGGCGCAACGGGTGGGTGATGGCTTGGTGCGCTGCGAGGAACGCTATCCGCAATCGGGTCCGGGGTCCGTTCTCGTGGTCGTCGTTGAGCGGGAAGCCGTGAAGTGGGGCGAAGCGCTCAAAGTGGTCCACTCGGAATTGTTCGGTCCGGGAAAGAGTGACCCACTCGCCCCTGTTATCCTCGAGGTGATCGACCAGAGCACAGATGAGGCTCTGAAGCGGCTGGTGGCGGCAGGACTGATGACGCTAACAACCCGGGCATGCCGCCCTCTCCCGGCCAATCGCTCCGGCGTCGACGTAGTACAATTATCCCCGTCCGAACTGGCCAAGGCCAAAGGGATGCGTGATCAGGTGAAGCGTAAGCTCAAGCTGGCCCGGGTCCTGGGTGAATCCGGCTTTGGAGAGGAATGTCGGCGGCCCATGCTGGAGGCCATCCATCTCCTCGCAAGTGCGTTGGCCGTCGAGCATCGGCTGCCGAGCCCCTCGACGCCTGAGGAGGCGGTGACGGCACCCTTGTCCCACGCCTGGGGTGCCTCCCTGCCCGCAGTAAGGTTGTTCCTGGAAAAACATGATGCCGAATGGAAGTCTGCTTTGGAAGCGGTGGAGATGCTTTAAAAAATCTTTGGTGCGGATTCACGCTCGTTGGCAACAAAAGCCTCCAAAATAGGACAAGATGGAGGCCACGACCCTGGCTTGCATTTCGGGGCCCGTTCCAAAAGGGCCAGTCGCGAGTCTGTCGACAGAGCCGCCGTCAGGACCGCGACGGCATCAGCCGTGCCGGGTGAAGCGGTCACGAGAGCGAGTCGCGCAGGGCGATCGGCAGCAATTGTGATCGAGGAGAGGGCCAGGACCATCGTCCAGGCAAAGCCAAGAACTCGACGAAGGCATGTCAGGTGACAACGACACTTCAACACCTGGGAAGGACTCAGTAGGAATGTACAAAATGGCGAATGCGGACGAGGCATGGCACTGGGAAGATAATCGTGAAAGGAGTTTTCCTTGGTGACAATTATCGACCTGACCGAAAATCCATGATTGAACGGGGCATTCTGTCTTTGGTCATGACATCGGCGAGCAAGCGAGAGCGGCCGCCAACGAGAAAAGAATTCGTGAAGTGGTAGAAAATACGGTGAGTCGTGGACAATGTTTCTACTTTTGCCCACAACAGTTTCGACTCCCCTTGAGGCCGTAGCCTGAAATGTTGATGCAACGTTGATGCGCATCGGATGAGAATTGATTATCGTGCCCCGACGGGTTGCGTTTCATTGGAGGCGTGAAGCGGACGACCAACGCTCCAAAATGAAACATGAATCTGTACGCATCTACACTCAAGGGCATAGAAAGCGCCCGCGAAAACAAACACAGGCGGCTTCAGGAAGAGATGGCAGCCGCTACTTTCCGTAATGCAGAAAAAAAGGCACGGGGACTCCGCTGGGCTTCCGCCGGTTCTGATACGGCTCGTTGTCTGACTCCGCACACGATCCATGGCTGATGGCCCAAGGATGACCGTGACCCGACCCATTCGGTTGAAGGAAAAGGGTCGGGTTTTAGCTAGCGGGTGCGAGCCCGGGCAAGCACTGCGCCCCCATGGATTCCAGCGTTGTCTCCAAGTTTGGTGGCGATTATCTCGATCCCCTTGCTCGTGCCCGCCATGGCATAATCCATGGCCGTTTCGGTGATAATGGACATCATCTCGTCCTCGAGAGCGTCGATTACTCCACCGCCGAGGACGATGACCTCGGGATTGAACACATTGATGAAGTTGGCGACGGCTATTCCGGTGTATTCGGCGGCGTCTTCCACCACCTTTTCCACCAGCTTGTCGCCGCGTCGAAGTGCCTTGCGCAGGTCACCGCTTTTCATATCGGCAAGGTCGGACCCGAGTAATTCGGTCAGGACGGTCTTTTGTCCGTCCTTTACGGCTTTCTGTATTTCTCGAAAAATGGCGGTCCGGCTCGCCAGTGCCTCGAAACAACCGTTGTTTCCGCAGCCGCATTTCGGCCCCCCGACCTGCAGCACCATGTGTCCCACTTCACCCGCAGTCCGGTTGAATCCTCCAAAAAGTTTCCCATCCAAAATCAGTCCACCACCTACGCCGGTACCGAGGAACAGTCCGATCATGTGCTTCGGACGCCCCTTGAGTTCGATTTCATGAACGCCTAGAGTGGCCAGATTGCAGTCGTTTTCAGCAAAGACGGGAATAGACAAAAGACTTTCCAGCTTCTTTTTCAGCGGACTGTTTTTCCAACCCAAATTGGGTGCAAATAGGACGTCGCCAGTATCCGGGTCCACCGCGCCGGGCGCACCAATGCCAATTCCACGGACCTGTTTCAGAGTTAGGTCCGCCTCATCCACCGCATCCCGGACGCACCGGGCAATTCTCTCGATCACCGCCTCGAAACCCCTATCCGACTTGGTGCTGAGTTTTGCCGTTTGAATCAGCTTGAGCTGGGGACTGAAGACTCCGGCGAGAATCTTGGTTCCGCCGAGGTCAACTCCAACGAGAATTTCCGGTTTGGTTGTGTCAGCCATGGCGTCGTCCTTCACCAACGATTTTGGAGGAAGTTTCGGGTTGAAACCGTAACGGGTTGGTCGGGGATGGCGAGCGTTTTGAACCTGAAAAGTTGTCTGGAACTCTGCGGGCAAGTCCTGACCAAGTTCGCAGACCTGTCCTGGTTCGAAAACGCTGGAGATTTCCCGGACATGCGGATTGCCCGGACCGCGAGAAACCGGACAAGTCCCACTCGCGACTTGACCAGAAGCGGGTCGTACCGGGAAATGACTTCATGCAAACTCCCCTTTTCGGTCCCGGTCGCACTGTCGTCTTGGCCGTGTCGGTCCTGGTGGGATCGGTGCTGATTCCCAGTCCCGAGGCACTGGGTGCCGACCCTGTCCCGCTTCGCCCGTTGCATTCCTTCACCAAACAACAGTTATCCACCGAATTCTGGTCGGAGGGCGCCAACTTTGGCGATTTCAACCATGACGGTCGCAAGGATGTGGTGTCGGGCCCATACTGGTGGGAAGGCCCGGATTTTAAGAAACGGCACCAATACGCTGCTGCCGACGTATCCTTCAAAAAGAAGGCCCCGGATGGCTCGGAGGTCTCCGTACCTGGATACGAAGGGGCGCTCGGATCCAACAACGCCTATTCCAAGAACTTTTTCGCCTACAGCACGGATTTAAATGGGGATGGATGGGATGACATCCTCATTTTGGGATTCCCCGGCGAGCAATCGTTTTGGTACGAGAACCCGAAAGGTGGCGAGGCTCAGTGGACGAAACACACAGCCATTGAGGTCACCGACAACGAGTCACCGGGCTATTTTGACCTGACGGGAGACGGAAAGCCGGAGATCGTCTGTGCTTCGCATGGATTCTACGGGTACGCGACTCCGGATGCTTCCAACCCGGCCAAGATTTGGACTTGGCACCCGATTTCCCCGAACAATGGTTATCAACGCTTCACCCACGGAATGGGATATGGCGACGTCAACGGGGATGGTCGAACGGATTTATTGGAGAAGGACGGATGGTGGGAACAACCGGAATCATTGGTCGGTGATCCTGTCTGGAAGTTCCATGCCTACCCTTTCGCACCCGCCGGTTGCTCCCATATGTTTGCGTACGACGTCAACGGCGATGGATTGAACGACGTCATCTGCGGATTGGTCGCCCACGGCTACGGGCTCGCCTGGTACGAACAGTATCGCGAGAATGGGGAAATCAAGTTCCGACCCCATGTCTTTATGAACAAGGAGGCCAACGAAAACGCATATGGTGTCCATTTCAGCCAGCTCCACGCCGTTGACTTGGTCGACATGGATGGTGACGGCCTCAAGGACATTATAACTGGGAAGCGCTTTTGGGCTCATGGGAAGGACGGAGACCCAGAACCCAACTCGGCCCCCGTCCTTTATTGGTGGAAACTCGTCCGCTACACAGACCATACGGCAGAATTCGTGCCGCATCTGATCGATGATGCCTCCGGAATCGGAACTCAGGTGATTGCCAGCGACTATAACGGCGACGGGTTGCCCGACATCGTGGTGGGCAATAAACGGGGCACTTATGTCTTCACGCATCAGGTCAAGCAGGTGACACCCGAGGAGTGGGAGGCCGCCCAACCCAAGCGGACCGCCAAATAGCCAAGCGATGGCGGGATTACTCTCCTGAGTCAGATTTACAATATAGAGGGACAGGTCATTTGTTTGACAACTTCTTGCCCGTATGTACCTTTCCTGAATGCGACAGGCTCGCTTGAAGTTGGACTCGTGTGTGGGACCGGCGTACTACCACTGCATTTCGCGGGTGGTGGAGCGGCGGATGGCCTTTGGTCCCAATGAGAAGGAGCAGTTTGTCCATTGGATGCAGGCGTACGCCGGGTTTTGTGGTGTGCGGGTGCTCACTTACTGCATCATGTCCAATCACTTCCATATCCTGGTGGAGGTATCCCAGCGTCCAGAGGTCCTTCCTGGGGATGAGGAGCTGTTACGACTCTATGCCATGGTTCATGGGGAGGATACTTCCGAGAGTCAGCGTAAGCTAATGGTGACCTGGCCGGAGGAACAACGGCAGCAGTGGCGCAACGGGTTGTACGCGCAGATGTGGGATGTGAGTGCCTACATCAAGCTGCTCAAGCAACGGTTCACCCAGTGGTTTAACCGCTGGCATCGGCGCA
>CAITXU010000272.1 GCA_903896505.1 uncultured Verrucomicrobiota bacterium
CCCTCCGGACGCAAGTCCCTCCGAAGGAGGGACATCCAACGGAGGGACGCGTCCCGCCACTGCGGGACAAGTCCCCATTTACTGCTGGGATCATCACCACTCCCGATCTAAAGGCACCTTGGTAGCGGGACTCCTCCCCGGTCTTAGGCGGTCCAAGTCAAGCTCCCCACGCAATTCAGCTCAAGTTATACCCAGCATGACCTCGGAGCGCCACGGGTGGGATGCTGCTGTACCGCAGGTGCAGAAAGGCTGTGATTGGTCAGCCTACGCGACTGCGCTGTAGGAGGCGATGACCTCGATTTCCACGTTGGCCCCGCGGGGCAGGGCCGCGATTTGGATGGTCGAGCGCGCTGGAAACGGAGCCACAAAGTATTGGCTGTAGAGCTCGTTCATCGATTGAAAGTCAGCCAGGTTGGTCAGGAAGACCGTGCTCTTGACCACATGGCGGAAATCGAGCCCCTCGCTCTTCAAAATGCGCTGGATGTTTTCCAAAACAATTCGGGTCTGTTCCTTGATATCCGTGGGCACAGGACCCGACGGATTGGCCGGATCAATGGGAATCTGTCCTGAACAGAAAAGGAGGTCTCCGAGGCGGACGGCGTGCGAATAGGGTCCGATGGCAGGGGCGGCCCCGGATGGCGAGATGGCAATTTTACTCATGAATCAACGGTTTTCTTCATACCAGGACATCTGAATGTTTTCGAGAATCTTTTCGTTCGAACCATCCGGCGCGTCGCTGAAGTCCTCCAGTTCCAGGACCATCTTGTGCAACTTGGGAAAGCTCAGGCGGAGCGGGTCTTGATCGGGAAACTTGTCCATCAGTGCCCAAGCGATTTCCTCGGTGTCTTTCCAAGTGAGTTTCATATGGTTTCGCCATTCCTCGCCGACTCTGGTCCGGGCGTCAAGTGACGCCCAGGATACGAATCACCGTATCGCCATGTTTCAACATCCGGCGTTCCTTCCAATGTGCCGGTAATTCGAGGGTGTCGCGACGGGTATGCCCGATGATAAAAAGACCGTCCGGCATGAGCAATCCGGGAAGATGGTCCTCGTCGAGCAATCGTTGGGCGAGGGAAGTGGACCGCCGACCGACATTCTTTTCGCCATAGGGGGGATCGGCAATGATGAGGTCGAAGCGACGGTCGGTGGGCGCCAATTGCGGCAGTGCGATGAAGACGTCCATCACGCGGAGTTCCACCCGGGAGGAGTCGAGGCCGCTGGATTCGAGATTGTCCCGATAGTAGCGGGCGTGCTTCGCTGATTTCTCAATGCTGAGCAGGGACACCGCCCCACGGCTGAGACACTCCTGTCCCAGCGCACCCGTACCGGCGAAGAGATCCAGCACTCGGGTTCCCTCGACAAACCCTCCCAGGCTGTTAAAGACGGCGAGCTTGACCTTGTCGGGCATGGGCCTGACCCCAAGCCCATCGGGCACCTTCAACAACCGTCCGGCGGCATCCCCGCCAATGATACGCATGAACCGAGGATGGACCTCCACCACGCCCAACGGAAGAACCTTCCGCCCGTCCCATTGAGGCCCGGTGATGGATGTCACCGGGCCTTTCGCATTCTGTTACTGCATGACACAGTAATTGCTTCCGTTGGCTGCCCGAATCAGGTTGCGCTGGATGAGGTAGTTCCGGGAACCCAGAGTAACGTTGTAATAGGCACCGCTGGGGAGGGTCAGGGTCTTGCCGAAGGTCCAGGCGCATTTATCGGCATTTTCGTAACCGACAGCGTCCCACCAGCCAATCTCAGGGTCGGTGACGGTCTCTTCAAGCTCATGGGCGATAACCGAGACCATTCCGTCGACCCCGGGATTTCCATTGGGGGAGTTGACCGACTGGGCCGAGCAACTGCTGAGACATTTCTTGGCATTTCCCACAAAGGAGTACCGAGCCTGACCGGCGTTCACATAGTCCGAGGAGTGCCAACCGCAGAATTGTGAGCAAAATCCGCTGTAGTTGATGTTGGCCGCCGAGGTGAGGACGAAGTACACGCCATCGGGATTGTAGGGAAGGGCTTTGTTCGTCGCCGTTCCGACCGTCAGGGCATGGTTGACGATGGTCAGGAAGGAGGAGTCGCGCAGGGTGGTCCCCGACGATCCGGAGTCAAAATACTCACCTCCAAAGATGACTTTGCCGGTGATATTGAAACCGTTGGTCGAGTACGTCTTGTTGATGTTGAAGTAAGGAGACCCTCCGATGCTGTTGAGGAAATCCCGGACAATCTGCTGACCAGCCGGAGTGTCGGAACCATCCGTCGAATTCCAATTGCCGTACCAAATGACATAGACCGTCGGCGTCTGGATGAGGTCGCCTCCGTAATAGGCTATCGGGTTTGAGACGGCATTGGTCGATCCGGTTGTGGGAGCGGTACGAATCCCGCGCCGGTTGATATCGTGAGGAACGATGGAAGGGTGTTGAGCGGCAAGCGCCGAACCGATTCCGGTCAGCCAGCCAACCACCGCCAGGCAACCGAGCCAGGAAAGTCGTGATATGATGTGAGTGAGACTGGATTGATGAGTCATACGCCTAGCTAAATTCGGTAAAATTCCTAGGCGTGCCAATGGATTTATCTAGGTAAATATCGTAGGGATTTGGCCGTTGGGATCGGGTTTTGCTTTCAGATTTTCACGATAACGGTAAACTTGGGGTGAAATCCGATATGGCTTCGTTGTCCTGTACCGGATTCACCCTGGGAAATTGCTTCCAGGCCCCAAATTCTTTTGGGAATTCTCCCGGGACGCAGCTTTTTTCTTAGGTTTTTGACTTACCATCCATCGGGCTCAGTAGGATGGGATTTTCAGGTGCCGGTGGCGGCTAGGCGACCAGCCCACCCTCCGCTATCGTTCCGGATATTCATGTCCGATGTCCCCTCCATTGAACCCACTCCAGGCGAACCACCGCGCCCCAAACGGCGCCTGCGGTACCCAGGGAAGAATCCCCGTCGCTTCGAGGAAAAGTACAAGGAGCATCGACCTGAGGCCTTTCCGGAGACGATAGAAAAGGTGATGGCCAGCGGAAAGACACCGGCCGGGACCCACCGCCCCATTCTGTTAGACGAGGTCCTGGAGGTTCTGGCCGTTCAACCGGGCGACGTGGTGGTGGACTGCACGTTGGGGTACGGAGGACATGCCCGGGAATTGCTGGGCCTAATTCGTCCGGGAGGCCGGTTGATTGGTTTGGATGTCGACCCGCTCGAGCAGCCCAAGACAACCGAAAGGTTGCGCGCGGCGGGATTTGGGCCTGAAATCTTCACGCCGGTCCGTCGGAATTTCGCCGGGTTGCCGCAAGTTCTGGCCGAACAGCAACTGGATGGTGCCGACGCTGTTCTTGCCGATTTGGGCGTTTCCTCGATGCAAATCGATGACCCGGCGCGTGGATTCAGTTTCAAGGCCGATGGTCCTTTGGACCTTCGGCTCAATCCGTTGCGGGTGCCATCAGCCGCCCAATTGCTGGCAACGCTCCCGGCGGATCGGCTGGCCCTGCTCTTCGGGGAAAATGCCGATGAACCCCATGCAGAATTGCTGGCAGGGGAATTGGTCAAGGCTCGCGATCGGCGGCCCCTGGACCGCACTCAAACGCTTGCCACCGAAATTCGTGACATCCTGGCGAAACATCGTTTGAGCGCAGGGAAGGAAGCGGACAACGACTGCATCCGGCGGGTCTTTCAGGCGCTCCGAATCGCGGTCAATGACGAGTTTGGAGCGCTCGACACCTTGCTCCGGGGTCTGCCGTACTGTCTGAAACCGGGGGGCAGGGCCTGCATTCTCACCTTCCATTCCGGGGAGGACCGACGGGTCAAAAAGGCGTTTCAGTCGGGGGTTCGGCAGGGCCTTTATTCCGCTGCGTCCGATGAGGTTGTGCGTCCCTCCCGTGAGGAGGTTCATGGCAATCCCCGCAGCGCCTCAGCCAAACTGCGCTGGGTGGTCCGTTCCGACCGCTCCTGACTTAAACGGTCGGATGCGGCAGCGAAAGTTCCCTCATCCAATCGCCCGCCGCCTGCCGGATGATTTCACCGGTATGCGCCTTCGGAGTCACGAACTTCGGGGTAAACCACGGGAATCCCCCCACCAGGTCGGGGGTCACGAGAATCTGGCCGTCGCAGTCGGGACCGCTACCAATGCCAATGGTGACCATTCGTGGATGGCGGTGGGTGATTTCAGCGGCCACCGGCGGGGTCACCAACTCAAGTACACAGGCAAAAACTCCAAGCGATTCCAAGGCGGTGGCATCTTCCAGCAGCCGCTGACGTCCAGATTCATCACGCCCCTTGATGCGATATTTCCCCCCCTCCTCCAGCACGTGCTGGGGCAACATGCCCAGGTGGCCACAAAACGGAATCCCAGCATCCAGGATGGCTTGAATTTGAGGCAAGATTTCCCGGCCCCCTTCAGCTTTGACAAAATCGGCACCGGCTTCCTGGAGTCTCCGGGCAGACGCAACTGCTTCCTGGGGCGTGCCATAAGTGTGGATGGGAAGGTCGCCACCGATAAGCGCTCCCGGGCGTGCCCGGGCCACCGCCCGAAGGTGGTGAACCATTTCATCCAGTGTGACGTGGGTGGTGTCGGGGTATCCCAGCACCACCATGCCCAGGGAATCACCCACCAACAGAACATGAACCCCGGCTTCATCCAAGAGCCGTGCGGTGGGGTGGTCGTAGGCCGTCAGGGCCGCGACCGGCACTCGCCCTTTCATCGAGCGGACGGCTTCGACCGTCAGTTTCGTCCTCTGCATACCCGGGACGTTCGCGTCCGCCGGGGGGCGTGTCATCTAAAACCGCCCCCCGGGGCATCGCTCGGAAGCGATTCAGTACCGAATCCGGAAGAACCCGACCTTGACCTGAAGTGGGACCACTGCCGGGGAAGCCGGAAAGGATTGAACATCGGTCCAAGTGGCGTCGGTGAGGGCGGATTTGTGTTGGAGCACAAATGGACCTCCGTCGCCTGCCCACTCCACCGTCAATGAATCCGCCTGACCGGAAATCTTTGTGATTCGGACGGCAGGAACCGCCGAAATGCTTCCGAACAGTCCATGCTCCTCGATTCCGATGCCGCCGCTGATGCCGGCCACGAAATAGAGCCGATTGGCATCGCCACCCCGAACGCCGTTTCCGAAGGCGATATCCCACAATCCCTCAATCACGATGGGTTCATCATGAACGTCGGACAGTGTCCCAACCCAGTTCCCGCTGATCGCGTCGTAAACCTGCACCGTTCCATCGCCGAAGTTGCCGATCAGGATACTTCCGCTGAATTGAGCAAATCCGGAGGGAGCCTGGGCAATGCCCCAGGGGGAGTTCAGTTTTCCGGTCGAAGCAAAACGACGGATCAGTTGACCACCGGAATCAAAGACATTGACGAAGCCGTGACCCGGTCCTGCGACATCATCATGTTGGTCGCCGTCCTGGAGGGCATAGGTGACGAACAATTGTCCACCCAGGCTTCGAATCCCAAAAGGAGCATAACCGCTGGGAATGGTCGGATCCGAAAAGCCACCCGGGAATTGAACCGGTCCGAAGTGATCATCAAACACGTCCACGCGTCCGTGATGGAAATCGGTGGCGTACAGAAGGTTGCTACCACCGTGCTGTGCAATGGCCAGACCTTTGTAAACAGTTCCATTCGCCGAATTGTCGACCTTGAGGACGGCATTCGTTCCGCTATTCCAGCCGGACAGAGTTCCATCTTCGGTTGAAAAAACAAAGCGAGCCGGCAATCCGGCAGCCACCTGAAAATTCGTTGTCCCGTTGAAGATAATGCCGGTCGGGGAACCGGGCGGTGTACCACCGCCTGCCGTCGGCACCGTAACCACCAACGATTGGACACTCCCATCCGTGTTATAGACGGTGGACAAACCGGTGTGATTGTCATTGATCCAGAAGGGGCCGGTGGGACTGAAAGCAATCGCCCAGGGATTCACCAGGTTGGTGTCCAGCTTATCGGCCAGTCCGGGCAGGTCCGAAACCAGGTTGTGTTGAGCATAGGCCGCAGCACTCGACACCGTGAGACTGACGGTTGCGGACGTGGTTTGAATGCCCAGATTATCCGTCGCGATGGCGGTCAACAGATGGGTACCGCTGGACACTTGGTTCCAAGGCAGCGCGAAAGGAGACGGAACCACTCCGAGCGAAGCGGCCCCATCCAGATATTCCACATGGTCCACCGAACCGTCCGTATCGGCGGCCGCGACCTTCAAGGTAAAGCTGGCCGGAGAAAGGAACAAAGCACCGGAACCGGGACTCGTGATTCGAACCGTCGGAGGTGCATCGATGGTGATGGCAACGGGGCTGGACGTATTGGTGGCTCCCAGATTGTCCGTCGCCACGGCCGACAAGGAATAAACTCCAGCCGTCAAATTGGTGACCTGAAGCTGGAACGGCGGAACGGTGACCGAACCCAGGGAATTGGTTCCTGCAAAGAACTGGACGGTCGCCACGGAGCCGTCCGCGTCCGAAGCATCTGCTGTCACCAGGAATTTGGCCGGCACCGCAAGGACCGTCCCATTGGTGGGAGAGGTCAGAGAAACGGTTGGCGGCTGATTCGGGGCGGGCTGGACGGTCACGCTTCCCTTCATGAAGGACGCGTGGGGGATGCAATGGTAGGCAAACGTGCCGGGATCAGAGAAAGTATGGGAAAAATTTTGGCCCAGGCTGAGCAGGGCGCTGTTCAAAAGAGCCGGGGCTCCGTCGCTTGTGACCGTGTGTTGAATGGAATCCTTCTGAGTCCAGATCACGGTATCCCCCACATGCACGGTGACTTTGGCTGGATTAAAGGCAAAACCAGAGATGGAGACATTGATTGTTGCCGCTCGGACATTCGCGACGTTCAGCAACGATCCACAGAGGATGGCAGCAATTGGGAAACGCCACCGAAAGGTCTCAAATAAATTGACGTGAAGATGACTGCGAAGGGTGGTCCAAAGAGAGTTCATTTGGTCTTGGGACGCGTGGAATCCTGATTTGTTCCCGACCAAGGAAAAAAATATCGAGCTTCCGGCGAGAGAGCGGGTCCATCGTCGAGGAATGGGGGACCCGTCGGGTTCACCAACGACAGGAATGCACTTACCGTCGGGCGCTCGACCGATAGGCCACCCAATAATAATCGGCAAGGTCAGCAGGGGTCACCGGCTGCGGGAGGGTTGTGACATCGGGCCTGGCCGGAGGACGGATCAGTGCCGACTGCCATCGGTGAGACTCGGCATGTCCATCGGCGAAGGAAAAATTGGCTGCCCCCCCATGGTAGGAAGCGGGCAGGTGGACCCACTGCCGGTCATAAATGGTGTTATAGAAATAGCCGTCGCCAATGCTGTCCGGATGTTCATCCAATATGACAAAAGTGCTTGTGGGAGAGTCGACATCCGACAACCGCAGGTATTGACGATAGCCCGGATTGAGGATGTTGCCTCCGGCTTGAACATTTGGGCCGGCGTCACCCACCATGGCATTCATGGAGTAACTACGGACGCGTCGAGTCCAACCCGCACCCTGCTGGACTGCGCTGACCACGTGGTCGGCAGGACAAAGAAAAACATCCGCCGAGGCTCCGATGAGGGGACTCAGGGGGCTTTTGGCCACAAACGCCAGATTCGTATTATCGGAATCCAATTCCCAGCTCATGACGTTGTTCACCCAGTTCAGGTCCCGATTGGCCGGCGGAACCGGTTGCCGCTTATCGAGGCCAAGATTGTAAACCAGATGATCATTGGACTGGTCGGCATACAGGAGCCAACCCAGGGTCAGTTGCCGGGTGTTGTTGAGACAGCTGGCCGCCGCTGCCGAAGCCCGCGCCCGCGCCAAAACCGGAAGCAGCAATCCCGCCAGGATCGCAATCACGGCCACCACCGGCAGAAGCTCCAACAGGGTGAATGCCGCGGAAAAACAGCGAACACGTGCACAGGTTCCCGGAAACCGACTTCGAACGGCGGTTTTTGAAGTGAGAACCATGACCAGGTTGATTAGAACACATCGGGAATTTCTGTCAATTCGGGGCGTACTGGGCGGCATTCGACCGAAATCAAGCGTTTCGCGTATGCCTCCCGATTTCGCATTTTAGCGGCTTCGTACGAATCAAAGGCAATGCCAATGGCCACACCCGAGTGCCCTGAGCCGCGAAGAGACCCGGAGCACCGCCCCCTCAAGGCCGGTAAATCAGGAGTTGATGTTTCGAGTCTGAATGAGGTTTCCTGATTCGAGGCCAGCCTGTTTTGCCCGATGAACGAGAAAATTGAATTCTTTCGGGAACAAGGTTCCGATGACCACATCTTATAACCGATGCATCTCGTATGTCGTTGGACCCTGAATTTGAGGACCTTGTGAATCTTCATTACAGTCGTCTGTTTCAATTTGCCTTGAGTCTGACGCAAAACGAATCGGATGCCGCCGATCTGACCCAGCAGACCTTTCTGGTCTGGGCGAACAAGAATCATCAGCTCCAGGACCGCTCCAAGGCCAAGACCTGGCTTTTCACCACCCTCCACCGCGATTTTCTCACCACCCGGAGGCGGTTGGTTCGATTTCAACCGGTCGTCCTGGACGAAGTGGAAGAAGAACTTCCCTCAATGCCGGAACCGTCCGTCCGTCCGATGGATGCTCATCTGATCCTGGAAGCCCTGGGCAGGTTGGACGATGTATTTCGGGCACCGGTGGCTCTGTTTTATCTCGAGGACCATTCTTACAAGGACATTGCTGAAATCCTGGGTGTCCCCATTGGAACGGTGAAGTCACGCTTGTCCCGGGGCATCGCCCAACTTCAACAATTGCTGGCCGCAAACCCGGGCAACCCTGCGGAGGAAAGTGTGCGCCATGACTAAATTAGAGGCACGTCGTATCCTCATGCTATATCGTCCGGGTTCGGGTGATGATTCCGACCCCGAGATAGCAGATGCTTTGGCCATGGCCCGGAATGATGCCGAACTGGGGGACTGGCTGCGGAAACAACTCGACTTCCATGCGTCCGTCCGTGCCCCCCTTCGCACGGTTCTTCCACCGCCCGATTTGCGGACCCGCATCCTTGCCGGACAACCCGATGCCAAAATCGTTCCGTTTCCGGTCTTGAGGTTTCTACCGCTGGCAGCAGCTGCAATCCTATTGTTGTTCGTGGGCATAGGGAATTTGGGTTGGATTTTAGGCCATGATCATTCATCGCCTGACAATTCATTTGCCTCCTTCCGGGCCCGAATGGCACGGGTGGCCCAACGGGACTACAACCGCATGGACTTGTTTTCCACCAATCTCGTGGAGGTCTCTCAATTCCTCGCAAAGACCAGTCCGCTGAAGGAACAGACCATCCCGCCAGCACTTCAACGGGTTCCACTTTTCGGTTGCGCAAATCTTCGATGGCACGGGCTACCTGTCACGATGGTCTGTTTCAAACGCAACGCCAACGACCTCCTTTGGCTATTTATTGCCGATCGGTCCCCCATCTCTGGTTCTCCTGAAAGCCATTCCCCAGAGCTTCAGACCCTCGGCAAATTCGCCACCGCCAGTTGGGCCCAGGAGGGACGAACCTATATGATCGGTCTGATTGGGGATGAATCGCAATTGCGACCGTATTTATAAACATCTCAGGGAACAATCCCACGGATTCCGCCTCTCATCCGTGTGGAATTCCATTGGATCGTCTCTTGGATCAAGCGCACGCGAAGCCGTTCCCTTCCTGGGCTTCTTGGATTTTTACTCCTGGAATCCCTGGTTGTTTCGTGTGCTCAACTCGAAAGGACGGTGGTCGCGCCCCTGGATATCCCCGGAGCGGTCTATGTGGGAAACCAACGGTGCGCTGACTGTCACACCAATTATGTCCGCCGTTTTGCTTCGAGTGCGCATGGCCGGTTGCAGGTCGAAGGTGCCCGGCTCGAAGGCCTGACCGGTTGCGAAAGCTGTCACGGACCCGGAAGCAAGCACATCGAAGCCGGCGGGGGACGCGGACGCTTTATCTTGAATCCAGGACGGGAACCGGACGCCTGCTTCCGGTGTCATCTCGAAACCCGAACTGAGTTTCACCTGCCGCAGCATCATCCGGTGGTCGAAGGCCGGATGAATTGTGTGCAGTGCCATGACCCCCATGGCATCGATATTTTCAAACCGTCCACAGCCATTTTCAAATCCGGCCCGGACGAGACCTGCGCCACCTGTCATCGGACCCAGGCGCGGCCCACCGCATTTCCCCATGAGGCCCTGCGCGAAGGCTGCATCTTGTGTCATTCGCCCCACGGTTCCATCAACGCGAAGCTGCTGGTCCAGCCGGACCTGAACCTCTGCCTTCGCTGTCATGCGCAGGTTCAGGGCCCCGGTGTTTCCCCCGGCCAATTCGTCATCGGGGCCATCAACCACACGACCTTCCTCTCCCGTGGCAGTTGTTCGGCCTCCGGTTGCCACACCGCCGTCCATGGTTCCGACATCAACGCCCACCTGTTGTACTAGCCATGAACCAACCACCGCGTCACACAAGCCGCACCGTCTGCCGGGCTCTGGAGTGGGTCACTCCCATCTGGCTTTCCGCCGCAGCCGTTGCCGTCGGCGTGGATATCTCCAAACTTCCGGAGCCAGCATACCGTTCGGTGGACTTCGAATCCGATATCCGACCCATCCTGGAGAAAAACTGCCTCCGTTGTCACGGACAGGAACGCCCCAAGGGACATTTCCGACTCACGGACCGCGATGCGGCGCTGAAGGGCGGAAGTCAGGGCATCGACATCCTTCCAGGAGACAGCGGTGGAAGCCCGCTCATCCATTATGTGGCCCAACTCGTGCCTGACATGGAAATGCCGCCCGAGAACAAGGGAACTCCCTTGAATGCAGAGCAAATTTCGCTGCTGCGAAAGTGGATTGATCAGGGGCTGCCCTGGGGAACCAATGCCACTTCCATATCCTCACTCTCCATGGTACTGGCACCCGCCGTCGGAGGAGTCAGCGTTCATGGCGACAAATCGAAGTTTCGCCAATTGGAGGGACGCCCAGCTGGCATGGACGGCGGAATCGAAGAATTGAAGCTCCGCCAGGAGTCCAAAGACGGTCGAATCTTCACGCTCGATGGCCGCTTTCTTCGGGATGACGACCACCTGAAACTGGAGTGGAGCCAGTCGGAGCTGGGATTCGTCCGGATTGGCTATGATCAGTACCGGCGATATGATGATTCCGGTGGAGGGTATGCGTCCGGTTTTGCGCCGCCTTTGGTCCATTCCGACAACGATCTTTACATCGATAGGGGGCGAGCCTCGTTCGACGTCGGTTGGAACCGGCCAGACCTACCCGCTGTCACCATCGGATACGAGTATCAGTTTGCCGATGGTTCCAAGTCGATGCTCAGCTGGGGACCGGTCAGTTCCATCAGTGGAAACCCCGACGAAACCCGGAGCATTTTTCCTTCCACACAACAAGTCCACGAACGGGCTCACATCGTCCGGGTCGGGATCACCCAAGAGGTAGGGGGTTATCAATTGGAGAATCGGTTGCAGTTGGAGTTCTATGACTCCAACACTCGGCGCACGGACGCGCTGAGTGTTTCCGCCGGACAAACCCTGGCCGATTTGAGAACTGAGGTGGAGGAATACCACCGCCACACCCAGGTTCTCGACCACGTCTCTGTTCAAAAGCAACTGGCCGATGGATGGCTCGCAGGAATGGGCTATCGCTACTCATGGCTCGACGGAGACTCCTCCCTTCGACTAACGCCCAAGGACGGAGCCGGTCAGCCAAGCGCCGGAAGTGCGTGGTCCGCAGACCGAATTCTGCTGAACGAGGTCTGGCAACTGTTCAACGCCTTCTCACAGTACCGACCCATCACCAATCTCACATTGACTGCGGGTGTTCAGGCACAATGGAAACAGCGCGAAACCTTCGGAGACGTCCATTTGGATGAGGTGGTGGACCCGGCGGACCCAACGGCAGGAACCTTGCGGCTGCCAGCAACCGAACGATCACTTCTCGACCAAACCACGATTGAGGAGAGCGTGATGGCGCGCTACACCGGTGTGCCCTGGACCAGCCTCTTCGCTGAAGCCCGCCTGCGTCAGGAAACCTACCGCCAGTCAGCTGAACAGAACGGCGGCTTGAGCCCCGTGTCGCTGGTGGAGGACGCCGACGTCCGGTGGCAGGACTTCCGAATTGGATTCAATACTTCACCGCGACGGTGGATTTCGTTTGGGGGTCATTATCGCCATCGGGATCGCCTGACCGATTACGCCTATCCGGTGGCGCAACGCGATACCGCCTATCCCGGCTTTATTCTCGCCCGCGATGTTGGCGTTCACGAAATCGAACCCCGAGTGGTCTTGCAACCGGTGACATGGTTCAAGAGCACGATCAGCTACCAATGGTCGACCAGCACCTATCGCACCACCACAGGTTCGACCGACCCCGGCCTCATTGGTTTGGACGCCACCCCGGGTGGACGCCTCTACGCGGGCCAATCCGAATCCCATTCGATTCAATGGAATTCCACAGCCACGGTCACCACCCGCTGGTTTTTGTCCGGCGGACTGGGCTATCAGAAGAGCCGGACCACGAGTGCGAGCCAGGGTAGTCCCGCGGTGGCACCGTATATCGGGGACATCTGGTCCCTTCAGGCCGCTTCGACCTTTCTGGTCGACGACAAGACCGAATGGGAACTGCATTACCTCCATTCGCAAGCCGCCTACGGGCAGCGCCACGAGGCCACGGGATTGCCGTTGGGCATCGACTATCAGCGGCACGGTTTCCAGTCTTCGCTGTCAAGGCGCTTCACACAGTCGGTCACCGGTCGCCTGACCTACGGCTACTTCGCCTACAGCGAACCTTCCAGCGCCCACCTTCATGATTACACCGCGCATCAACTGATGGCCGTGGTACGATTTTCGTGGCATTAGGGTTGGGCTGAGTGCGCGTGCCGTAGCGCGGACATTCTTGTCTGCTGTTCCGCGGGCCTCCAGGCCTGCCGGGCCGTTGAATGAACCGAAGCGTGACTGGACGTGGGACGGCGCAGCCGACCGGAAAGTCGGCGAAACGGCAGACAAGAATGTCTGCGCTACGTTGTGGCGCGTGCCTTCGAGCCATTCAAATATGGTAGAACCTGGAGGGCGGTCATGCGTTTCTAATCGGTCCAAACCGCTGCAGCTCGCCGGGAAGTTCGCTACCGTGGCCTTTTGACCTGGACCCCGTCCCATGGTCCTGCGGACGCCAGCACGGAATGGGCCACGCAGAGTGGCAGCGGCATCCTGCCGCTCTCTTTACCTACGTCCGCACCGGATGGGTGGACAAAGCGGCGGGACGCCGCTTCCACTTCGCCTTTGGGCTTCGCCCACATGGAATCGATGTGGTCGGATACGAGGCGGTACCATCGGTCGCTTCGTGATCAGCGAGTCGCATCTCTCAACCACCGCAGAAGGTTCTTCCAATGGCGTGAGGCATACCGGGCGGTGAAGCGTCGAAGTTTTAGCGGGTCCATTCCGACCCGATTGCCCCCCGTTTCCGTGGTGCATGTGGTGAGGAAACCGGCCTCTTGCACAAGGTCACGCACGGGGTCCCCGAAGAGGTCCTCGAGTCGCAATCGACTCGACCGGATTTCCTCACGTGCCTCGGCCAGTGGGATTCGCGTCAGGTGCGGGTGGGTGCAGGTGTGCGTGCCAATGGCGGGACGGACCAGCACGTCCAGGGCCTTCATCCACGGCCGGATATCGTCGGTGAACGGCTGCAAGCAGGACGATGTCCTGCAGTTGTTCGCTGGCTATTTTTTTGTTCGATGAGCGATCGCAGGTCGCCGTGGCCGATGAGCACAAAACGGACCTGAGAATGTAGGTCTATCTCAGTGAGTGGCGTGTGCGAAGTTGAACCGTCGCTTGCTGAAATACTGATATTGTGATAAATTGATTTCATGATCAAGGTCATCAGCATCAACGAGCGAGGGACACTCACGCTTCCCAAGGAGCTACGCGATCGCCTCGGCATCATGGCGGCGGGTCAGGTGGTCGTCGAAGAGACGTCCGATGGTCTGTTGTTGCGCCCGGGGGTCACCGTTCCCGTCGAAATCTACTCGGCGCAGCGACTGGCGGAATTTAACCTCAGCAATGATACCGCGTTGGATGGCTTCAAGCTGAAACAATGAGGGTGTTCCTTGACGCCAACGTGCTGTTCTCGGGCGCGTTGCCCAACTCCCGGATGCATGCGCTCTTAATGTTGCTCTTCGCTCGCGCACATTGCGTCACCAACGCCTATGCACTGTCGGAAGCGCGACGGAATGTAGAGATCAAGTTCCCTGGCTCCATTCCGGTCCTCGAAGCTCTGGTGCAAAGGTGCACCGTCAGTATTGTTCTCCTGGGCGAAGTACCGGTGGACCTTAAGCCTAAGGATAGACCCATCCTGGCCGGTGCCATAGCTGCATTGTCAACCCACCTTATGACCGGCGATTTGACAGATTTTGGCCACCTGTATGGCAAAACCATCTCTGGCGTCAAGGTGGTGTCACCCCGCATGCTTGCTCAGGAACTAGTCGCTTTGGGTTGGCTGCCCCTGGAGAAATGAGCCATCGCGTTATACGCCAACCCACCAAAAATCTCTTACGCGGCTCCCCGAGTCGGTCAGGAGTTCTCGACCCACGGTCCTGCGGACGCCAGCACGGAATGGGCCACGCAGAGTGGCAGCGGCATCGTGCCGCTCCCTTTTTAACTGCGTCCGTGCCGGATGGGAGGGCAAAGCGGCGGGACGCCGCTTCCACTTCGCCTTTGGGCTTCGCCCATGCGGAATAGGTGTGGTCCGAACCGCCAGAAGCTCGGCGGGAGAAGAGCTGTTATTTTGAAGCGGTGGCCCCGACCAGGATGGGCCTTCATACCCATGTCACCCAACTCGCCAGCACCCAAATATCGTGGAATTTCCTCGCCACGAGAAAGTTAGAAATCCTGTGCCTGAGGATTAAGAATTGAGCTAGACAGCCACGTTCGTCGGACTCTACCTTACTTGGGGTAGTAGTCGGAAAAAACGGCCTCCCGTGAGCGTCAATCCACCCATCCCTGAGGAGTTGCGGTCTGGGCCTCCCATCGACCACGAGGATTTGTTATCCGCTGCTTACTCGGAGCTGCGCCGCCTCGCGGGTGCCCAAATGAATCGCGAGGCACCCGGACACACCCTCCAACCCACCGCCCTGGTTCACGAAGCCTGGTTGAATCTTGTTCGTTCCGGAACCGTTCGATATCAGGACGAGGGCCACTTCCTGGCGAAAGCCGCAGAGGCCATGCGGTGTATCCTCATTGATCGGGCACGAAAAAAGGCCAGGGTCCGGCATGGAGGGGGAATGCAGCGCATCGATTTCGATCAGGTCTCGGTGGCCGTCGACACCGCTCCCGATACCCTCCTTCAAATCAACGACGCTCTCGAGAAATTGGCCCGGGAATCAGGACCCAAGGCTGAACTGGTCAAACTCCGCTTTTTCGCCGGTTTGAGTCGAGAAGAGGCAGCGACAGCGCTGGGAGTCTCCCTTGCCACCGCCGATCGATGGTGGGCCTTCGCCCGAGCCTGGCTGATGGTCGAGTTGCAGCAGCAATAGTTCTATAGGCCGGGCATGGCTCATTCCGCTTCGCACGATCCCGGGAAACAGAATGGCGTTCCGGCAGGCTCTCCAGATTCCAACATGCCGCCGGGCGGAGTGGAGGGATTGTCGGAAATTTTCGGCCGTGCTCTGGAACTCCCGGAGTCGGACAGGGCCGCATTCATCGAGCAAGCCAGCGGAGGAGATGCCGGGGTTCGCCTTCGAGTCCAGGAATTGCTGGCAGCCCATCGCTCCCATTCCCGATTTCTGGAAAATGCATCCGTGGAACCGTTTGCCGCTTTGCTGCGGGAGACCGAGCAGCCGGGCGAATGGATCGGCCCCTATCGGTTGATTCGAAAGATCGGCGAAGGCGGTTGTGGTGTGGTCTATCTGGCTGAACAGGAACTTCCGCTGCAACGCAAAGTCGCCCTGAAGCTTCTCCGCTGGGGGACCGGCACCCGGGAGTTACTGTCCCGTTTCTCGCTCGAACAGCGGGTCCTGGCCCGGATGAATCATCCAAATATCGCCCGCATCCTGGATGCCGGAGTCGCGGCATCCGGCCGTCCCTTCTTCGCCATGGAATGGATCGAGGGAATCCATCTGGACGAGTACTGTCGGCGTCAGGCGGTTCCGGTTCAAACCAAGATCGAATTGGTTCTCGCCACCTGCCTGGGCGTCGCCCATGCCCATGCGCTTGGAGTCATTCACCGCGACCTCAAGCCTTCCAACATCCTGGTCGCCGAAGTGGATGGGGTGCCTATTCCCAAGATTATTGACTTCGGCATCGCCAAGCCCATCGAGGGGGACCTCGCTGACCGGTCCTTTCAGACCGTTGAACAACGATTCCTGGGCACCACGAACTACGCCAGCCCTGAGCAACGTGAAGGGAGAATCGCCGATGTGGACGCCCGCACCGACGTTTTTAGTCTGGGCATTGTCCTCTATCAGTTGCTGGCCGGGGTCCATCCGTTGGAGACCGGATCGAATCGCGGAACGTCTTCTCGAAGGTTCGACTGGGAAGACGCAATGCCGCCCAGCACCCGCCTCCGGGCTCTCAGACGGACGAAATCAATGCCCGGAGCAGGGGAACAAAAGCAACCTATCGAAGGGCAGTTGGGAAAGATTCGGGGCGATCTGGACTGGGTCGTCATGAAGGCAATTGAGCCAGTCCCCGCCCGGCGCTATTCGACCGCCACCGAATTCGCCGCCGATCTCCAGCGGTACCTGGACGACGACCACGTCTTTGCCCGGCCACCCCATCCGGTCGTGCGCCTGTACCGGGCCCTGCGGCGAAACAAGGGTTGGCTGCTGCTCGTGGCCGGGATGATATTGCCTATCATGGCCTTGGGCGTTGTCCAATGGCTGAGAGGACCGGTTGAGCGGATTGAGCGCACCAGTCGCCACGGTCCTTCCCAAGTGTGGACCGGACGACAGTTGGTGGTGTGGGGCGGCGCCAACTTTCAGCATCCGCGCAACGATGGCTGGGTCTATGACGCAATAAGAGGCCGCGCCACCGCCATGACATTGCGGGGTGCGCCGAGTCCGAGAATCTCTGCCGGGGCGGTTTGGACCGGACAGGAAATGTTCGTCTGGGGCGGCGATGATACCCGGATTGCATTTGGAGATGGTGCCATTTATGACCCCGTTCGGAATGCCTGGCGACAGGTGTCAGCCAACGCCGCGCCAACGCCTCGAAACAACTTCAGCCTGGTGTGGGCAGACAATAAGGTGCTGCTTTGGGGTGGCCAAACAGTGGAGCCTGGACGTTCGCGAGCCTTGAATGATGGCTATTTCTACGATCCTCGCGCGGATTCTTGGAATCGAATCCCGTCGCTGCCCGATTTCACTCCCCGTGGCCGGGCACCAGCTTTTTGGACGGGCTCCGAAGTCTTGATTTGGGGTGGGAGAGATAATAAGAAGGCATTCAATGATGGTTCGGCCTTCAATCCTGCCACGGGAATCTGGCGTAGACTTTCGACCACCGGAGCTCCCGTGCCCACGCATTTTCCATCGGTGGTCTGGACTGGGCGGGAAATGCTTGTTTTTGGTGGACTCGCAGATTCTGCGGACCCGAGGTCGGCACTTTCAACGGGAAGTCGATACGATCCGAAAACCGACACCTGGAAACCAATAGCGACCCATGGCGCGCCCTCGGCTCGACACCGCCATTGGGCCGTCTGGACGGGAAGGCAGATGATCGTGTGGGGCGGGCTCGACGGAGCCTACCATCCTATTGGCGACGGTGCCCTTTATGATCCAGCTCTGGACCTCTGGAAGCCGGTCAGCAACCGCGACGCTCCCTCGCCGCGATTTGCCGACGAACCGGCCACTTGGACCGGTTTGGAGATGATCCTTTGGGGAGGGTCGAATCACGTCGACGATTGGTACGCCGATCTGACCGACGGCGGTCGGTACGATCCTGTAAGTGACCGCTGGATACCGATTCCTGCCAGGGTGATTAGCCGACTGGACCGCAACCCGATTCTTAATTTTCTCGATCTTTAACCTGCTGAATCAAAGCAACATCGGTATCCCGCCAATGCAGGACAGGTCCCCATTCGTAGCGGGGATCATCCTCTCTCCCGTCGTAGAGGCACCTTGGTAGGGCCCTGCTGCCAATCTGACCCGGCGACACCTGGAAGCAAAACGGCGGCCCCTTTTTACCAGGATGTTTTCCCCCGACCGACTAGCGCCGACTGACGCTCGGCGACTACAGCAAGGGTGGCCACCTCGATCCCGGTAGTCGCCGAACGTGAGTCGGCGCTATCTTTACTTGGCCACAGCCCGTTTCGAAACAGATCGGTGGGCGACTGACACAATGGCCGTAGGCAACGGCGGGTCGGCACCCTGCGGGGTAACTCCTGCAAGGAGGGAACAGTCCAGTGACAGGTTCGATGGCACATCCTTGCGCATAGTCGCGGGCGAGAGCGGTCTTGCCCCACTGGTGCGCACCGAGCGAGGTAGCGATCCGGTCGTCATCCAAGGCCGATTCCAGCGCTTGCATGGCTTTGGGCCGGGCAATCACGGATGGAAAACAATACTCGTTTTTCTGGAGCTCAAGTACAGAAATACAAGGAGGGGTCGAAGGATACCAGTAGCGTGTCCGGCGCGGTTCGCCCGATTGTATATGTGCGGAATCTCGTGAACTGGGCTGCACATGGTCAGCCCTGCCGGGGGGGAAAGTTGGCTGTGGACCCGACCAACGGGCACTCTCCACCGCTATTTCCGCATACTTTTTTGGGATCCTCCTCAAAAAGCCTCATGCAACATCCCTCATTTCAGTGGATCAGGTTCCACACAGATTTTTTCGCTCGGTGAGAGTTTTTGCCTGGGAACGACGCTATCCAAAGAAGACGGCCTCGGCGTCGGATTTCATCCGCGCCAGGCTGAGTTGGAATAATCCATCCGAACCATGAAAAGCGCAGACAACCGACCCGCCTGGAGTTCGTTCGAAACGGGGTACCACCGAGCGCGGCGGGCGCTGGCGGTCGTCCAGAGGGCAGGGGTCGTTTGTCTCCTGGCGTTGGCAACCGTGATCGTGGCGTCCCGCACTGCTTACGGCCAGGATTTGCCCGATTCTGGCTCTCCAGGTTCCGCGATTTGGACAGGAGATTCGATGATTATATGGGGAGGGTACAAACGGAACCCAGGTAAGCCGCCTGACCTCCTTAATACGGGATGGTCGTTGAACCCCGTCGGGGGAGGGGTTTGGACCCGTCTTACAAATATGGCGCCCCTCTCGGCGCGAACCCACCAGGTCGCGGTTTGGACCGGGAAGGAAATGATCGTCTGGGGCGGTTCGAAAGCTCCATCAAGCAGCCTACTCAACGACGGCGCCGCGTACAATCCAACCACGGATACGTGGCGTCCGATGACTACGAATAACGCACCCTCACCACGTCGCGATCAGTTTGCCCTCTGGACAGGAACTCAAATGCTGATCTGGGGTGGTGGCGATTTCCCGTCCGGAGGCGGAGCCTACGACCCGGTGGCCGATACGTGGACGCCGATCACCGATAACATGGCATCGATACCGTCGATCGATGGGGAACCCCAAAACCAAACCGTAAAGGCCGGCCAATCCGCAAGGTTGAGCGTCGTCGCTCAAGGTGCCCCTCCCCTGGCATATCAGTGGCGCTTTGGAACAAACAACATTGCCGGAGCCACCAATTATTACTTAACCATCGACCACGCCCAACCCACCGATGCGGGGCCGCACAGTGTTATTGTCACCAACTTCTTTGGCGTTGCGACAAGCACCGACGCCAACCTAATCGTTCTACCGGCAGAACCGTTGGACCTATGGACATCGGTCAACTCCGGGACAACCCATTGGCTGGGTGCAGTCGCCGGCGGCCCCAGAGCGGTTGTGGCCGTCGGTGCTTCAGGGACCGTTGTCATGTCCACCAATGGCGTCGACTGGTTCTCCCAATTCTCAGGTATCACCAACAACCTTTATTCCATCGTTTATGGCAACGCACAGTTCGTCGCCGCGGGTGATACGGGATTGATCATCACTTCCCCCGATGGTATCAATTGGACTACCCAACTATCGAATACAACCAATTCAATTTATGGATTGACTGTCGGAGATGGCATTTTTGTAGGTGTTGGTGTCGGTGGTTTAATCCTCACTTTGTCCGATGGCTCGCATTGGGCTCGACAACAAACTTCGGTGACCCTGGACCTGATCAACGTCGCTTTTGGTAACGGGGGGTATGCCGCAATCGTTACCGACTACGACTTTACAGCCCGTGATCCGCTGGCAGTTGGAACAATTTCAATCCTTTCAACCAACGGCATCGAATGGAGCACGCCTCAGGATACTGGGATTTGGTCCAAAGCTTTGGTCTTTGGCGATGGGAATTTCTTCTCTGTTGGACGTGTTTGGATTAATCAAGTCGGCTACAGAGGTCGCTACTATATTTCTCACGACGGTGTCACTTGGGCGACAAGCATGATTTGCTCGGACCAAATTGATTATTATGATTACCCTGTACCCACAGTGGCAATCGTCGGGAACGGACAGTTGGTAACCAACTTCGAATCTATGATCTCTGAAAACCCAGCCAGCCTGGTATCCGCTGACGTTGCGGCTGCGATAGGCGGCGCTACAATCGGTACAGTCGATCCATGGACGAGCGGGCCATCGTGGTCGTGTGGCCCCACTTTCGAGTATCGCAAGTTGGAGCCTCAAAACATCCTCGGCATGGGGCTCTGGCACTCTCGATTCGTAGGGGTCGGAGAGGCCGGTGCCATTTACCTTTCAGGCACTCTGCCGCCCTACCTGTCCCAGATATCCCAGGCAGGCAACGCAACCACCGTCAGCGCGGAAGGCCTTCCGCTGGAAAGCTACGTCCTCCAATCGGCTGCAACAATCAATGGACCGTGGCAGTTGGTCTCAACGAACAGCACCTCAGCCGACGGCATCGTGACTTTCACCGACCCGACGCCTTCGGATGGCGCCAACCGCTTTTACCGGGTTTCCGGCCCGTAGTCAGCGTAGACCCGTCGAACGGCGGGTCGGACCGCCCTGATTTTGTAGTCAACGTCAGTCGGCGCTATCTTTACCGTGCTATAACCCGTTCTGAAACAGATGGGCGGGAGGCCCCGACCCACGGTCGTGCGGACAGCCTATTGGCTTCGCGTTTGAGGAATGGACGCGATTTGGACCGCCATGCGGACGAGGCCGCGGAGAGTGGCAGCGGCGTCCCGCCGCTCCCTTTTTAACTGCGTCCGCGCCGGATGGGAGGGCAAAGCGGCGGGACGCCGCTTCCACTTCACCTCTTGTCTTCGCCCTTGTGGGATGGGTGTTGTCTGGACTGCCTTCGGCTCGCCAAGAGGCTCGCCACTGAGGTGCCGTTAGAACAAGACACGCAGTGATCCCCGCAATGGCGGGACGTCGCTCCGTTTAGCGGCTACCGATGTTGCCCTTACTCAATTGGTAGCATCTACATTTTCAAGGTGGGAGGACGAACCGTTGTTTGAAACGCTAAAAAGCCTCCGCTACGACGTAGCGCAGACATTCTTGTCGGCTGCACCGTGCCACGTCCCGACACACGCCGGTTCGCCCGATTGAATCCGTGCGAAATCTCGTGAGCTGGGCTGGACATGGTCAGCCCTGCCAGGGGGGCTATTGGTTGTGGAACCGCCCACCGGGAACGCCCCCGCTATTTCCGCATACCTTTTTGGAGTCTTCCTCACTCCCCCCATGTAACCCCCTTCATTTCAGTGGATTACGCCCAGCAAGGATTTTTTTGATCCGTGAGAGTTCTTACCCGGAGAAGACGCTATTGGAAGGAGACAGCACTCGTGTCGGTTCAAGGCCGAACCGGGCTGAGCCAGACAGAAATCCATCCGAACCATGAAAAAGGCAGACAACCAAAACAACTGGAGTTCGTTCGCAAGGGGGTACCACAGAGCGCAGCGGGCGCTGGCGGGCATCTCGAAAGCATGGGTTGGATGCCTCTGGGCATTGGCGACTGTGCTCGCGGGTTCGGGTACCGCTTTCGGACAGGATTTGCCCGATACGGCCACTCCAGGTTCTGCAATTTGGACCGGTGATTCGATGATCATATGGGGAGGTTACAAAGGCAATCCGCCTGTCGTCGTTGATGGGGGATGGTCGTTGGAGCCGGTCACAGGGGTTTGGACCGAGCTACCGACCGGGGCTCCCATATCACCCCGAAGCGACCAGATCGCGATATGGACAGGTAAGGAAATGATCCTTTGGAGCGGCGACAATGCACTCGGAGGATATTTTAGTGATGGAGCGCGCTACGACCCCTCTTCACAGTCCTGGAAGCCCATCAGCAGCACTCTGGCACCGACTGGACGTCAAGCAGCAACGGCGGTCTGGACAGGCTCTCGCATGCTGGTCTATGGAGGATTCAACGAGAATCTCACCGCACCCTTTCTTGCCGATGGTCGTCAATACGATCCTGTCGCCGATGCGTGGAGCCCCATATCGATGGTCGGAGCCCCGTCGCCGCGTCGTGCCCATAGTGCCGTTTGGACTGGCGAGGAAATGATTGTCTGGGGCGGGTTTAACGGTGCCTCCCGCCTGCTTGATGGTGCCCGGTACAATCCTTCAAACGATACTTGGCGATCCATCTCGATCCAAAATACCCCTAGACCAAGGGACTATTTCACTGCTGTATGGACGGGCCGAGAAATGATCGTCTGGGGGGGACCAGCGATGGCATATTCTACCTCGGTGACGGGGCGCGATATAGCCCGGCGAACGACACCTGGACACTGGTAAACAGTCAAGGGGCACCATCTCCGCGGCGATACCACACGGCGGTTTGGACAGGGAGGGAAATGATCGTTTGGGGCGGCTCGAAGGGGCCTGGTGATGGAATTCAGATTCTCACCGACGGTGCGGCCTACAATCCGGCCAGTAATACTTGGCGTCCGATTTCGAGCGCAGGAGCTCCTTCGCCCCGTTACCAGCATTTTGCCACCTGGACGGGTAGCCAAATGCTGATTTGGGGCGGCGTCCAGGTTTACGACGGCTGGAAAACGGCACCCGGTGGCGCAGGCTACGACCCGGTGACCGACACATGGACACCGATCATGGATATCCTAAGTCCTAAGCCGGAGATCACTGGCAACCCCCAAGACAAAACGGTAGTCGTCGGCCAATCCGCAACATTGAGCGTCGCCGCTCAAGGGGCCAACCCTTTGACTTATCAGTGGCGCTTCGGAACCAACGACATTCCCGGTGCCACCCATCCGACATATTCGATCGCCAACACCCGGTTGAGTGATGCCGGGACCTACAGCGTGGTGGTAAAGAACGATTTTGGAGTCATCGACAGCCGCGAAGCTCAATTGAGCGTTTTTCCGGTAGGGATGCCTTATTCTTCGAAAGTCACTAATTACGAGACGGCGGTCAAGTTGGAGCCCAGTCTGATTTCCCGTTATTCTTTCAACGACGGAACCGTTGCCGATCACATTGGAAACAGAAATGGAACGTTGATGGGAAATGCCGGGCCGGATTATGGGTTCGGGGGAGGGCCGGACCTCGGTCTCAAGCTGGATGGGAATGGCTGGGTCAACCTGGGGTATGCCTTCGGCTGCTGCACCCTCAAGGGTGGCGGAGTAACAAATTTGGGAACGATCGAGCTTTGGTTGCGACCGGCATGGACCAATATAGCTTATAATCCAACAATCATCTCGCAACGGGACGATAAGGGTGGCCCGGCCGATTTCAGCGTTCACATGGGTTCCGATGCGGACAAAATCTATTTCTGGGACGGGTATCAGGCGGTGTCGGTTCCATTGCCCTCCAGAGCGGATTCGGTGTGGCATCACCTGGGTGTCATTGCCGATTCAGGTATCTGGAGTGTCGTCTGGGATGGCCAGTTACTTGCAGGAGTGCCTTTCAGTATTAGTGGTCGGTATTTTCCGGTGCAATTTGGATCAGCAGGACCCGACGGACAAGAGGTGTGGGTGGGCAACCTGGACGAAATCGCCATTTATAGTACCCCACTGACGACGGACACCATTCGCGAACATTATCTTGCGGGCTTATCTTCCGGGGCTCCGCTTTTTCCCGGAGGACCTACCAACACGGCGGTTGAATATGGAAAGTCGATCACCTTGGGAGTCGATGTTCTTGGGACTGTCCCCTTCGCTTATCAATGGTTTCATGAAACAAATGCCATTACCGGGGCAACCAATGCCCTATTAACCATCAGCCAGGCGACGCTCTCCGACGCTGGGAATTATACCGTCGTCGCAAGCAATTCGTTTGGAGTTGGGCGGAGCCCCATTGTGACATTGACCATCAACCCGGCACCGCCCCCGCAAATCTCCCGGCAGCCTCGGAATAGGACCGCCTTGGAAGGTGGGAGTGCCACCTTTACCACGGCCGGAACAGGGGCCGGACCGATTGTCTATCAGTGGTATTTTGAGACGAATCTTATTCCCGGCGCGACCTCGAACGTCCTGGACCTTAGTCACGTCAAAATCACTGACGCAGGCTCCTATACCGCTGTTGTGGGAAATTTGTTTGGATCGGTCACCAGCAGCCCCGCCCAGCTGTACGTCCTTCCCGCCAGCGCGTCCAGCGTTCCCGAGCTGGTGAAGGCCTACCAAGGTGCTGTTCGTGCAGAATCCGGATTGAGCTCGTTCATCACTTTTGACGATGGAACCTCGGTGGATACGGTCGGCAAGAGCGATGCGGTGCTCATGGGAGATACGGATTTCGCCTACGGCTTCGGTGGAGGAACGGATGGTGCCCTTTCGCTGCACGGTGCGGGTTGGGCGAGCATGCCTTGGACCAACAATTACTACACAGGAGGTGCCATTGAGTTATGGGTGAAGGCCGACGACTGGGGATTTCCCTCCTATTCTCCCACGATTGTGTCGGATTACATCGACTATGGGTCTCAAATCAAATTTTCGCTGGCCCTGAACTCTGACAAGAATGCCCTCACTCTTCACACGGAAACAGGCGATCATCCACTGGCTCTTCCGAAAAATGCGGGGAACATCTGGCATCATCTGGGTATCAGTTTTGGGAACTTTTCCTGGAACATAGTTTGGGACAATGTCCTGTTTCAGCGCAGCTATTTCGAGGACCTGATCGCCACGAGCCGACTTAAACTTGGGGCGCTGAAAGAGGATGGGACGAATCCCTGGAAGGGGGAACTGGACGATGTGGCCGTCTACAGAACAGCTCAAAATCCACAGGATTTCTTGGACCGATTTGCAACATTTTTTACCCATTCGCCGCCACAAATTGACCGGCAACCGGTCGATCAGACGGTAACCTGGGGAGACCCCGCGTCACTGGACGTCACTGCCGATGGAATCGGTTCGCTGACAGTTCAATGGTATCATGGCACCAACTTGATTGTCGGGGCCACCAACTGGTCCTATCCCATCGGTGCCACAACATTTAAGGATGGGGGCACCTATCACGCGATCGTCTCCAACTCCAATGGACTGACAGCCACCAGGACAGCGACGTTGGTAGTGAAGCCAGGAGATCCTCCAAACATACAGAACCCTCCTCAAAATCTGACCATCGTGGTCGGAGCCTATGCTCGTCTTTCTGTTTCCGCCTGGGTACCAGGCGGCCCCATTTTTTACCAATGGATGAAGGATGGGTACCCCGTCGAAGGGGCCACAAACAACCTGCTCCCCTTCCCGAACGTGAGTTTCTCCGATTCGGGCTCGTATGCCGTATCCGTGTCGAATCAATGGGGGTCAAACACCAGCGATGTCGTCCAGTTGGCAGTCATCCTGGGAAGTCCTTATCATTTCACCACCCTGGGCCGTGGTTCATTGAGGTTTGGCTCGCCTGCAGGCCTCGTTTTGGATGCTGCCGGAAATCTCTACGTATCCGATTCGGCCTCCAACACCATTAGCAAGGTATCCAAAGATGGCTCGGTGGTGCTTATCGCCGGTGCCCCGAATGGCGAAGCCGGTAATGCGGATGGATTGGGTACCACGGCGAGGTTCAATTCGCCAAAGGGACTGGCCATCGATTCCTCCGGAAACCTGTTTGTCGCAGATTATTACAACGCGGAAATTCGAATGATTTCGACCAACGGCGTCGTATCCACGCTTACGGGAACGAATAGCTGGTTTTCCCGATTTAATTTCCTGGATGGTCCCCCGTCCACTGCAACTCTTAGAGGACCTTGCGGTCTTGGTTTCGATTCGGTGGGTCATTTGTTTTTCACTGATACACGCAACAATGCCGTCCGGTTTGTAGACCCATTGGGCAATGTAACAACACCGTTTGGAACGCAGCGATGGTACGAGGGCATAGGTCTAACCTTACAGGGCGGTTGGGCGGACGGTTCAGGGGCGGACGTTCAATTTCAGTTTCCTAGCGGCCTCGCCGCCGACTCCCTCACGAACGTGTATGTCGGCGACGCTCAAAACAATGTCATCCGGAAAATCGTTCCCGCCGGAACCAACTGGCTGGTCAGTACTTTCGCTGGAATGCCCACTCAGCCGGGGATGAGCGACGGGCAAGGGTCGATGGCAAGGTTTGGCGGGACTGCAGGATTGGCGACAGATTCCCAAGGAAACCTGTTTGTGGCGGACAATGTGAATAATACCATTCGAATGGTGTCTCCCAATGGGTATGTGACGACGATTGGTGGGATGACACTCCTGGACGAATACTACCAGGTGGTGGGCGGTAGCGGAAATGTCGACGGCACGGGGCTTGAGGCCCGATTCAACATGCCCCAGGCGATTGCCGTCGATGCGTTCGGCACCCTCTATGTCGCGGATTCAGGTAACGGGAGTATTCGTGTGGGTGTCCCGGCGGTCCCATCTCCCTGGTTAAGCCAGATCACGTTGACCAACGGGAATGTGCTATTGCAGCTCTTGGGGCTGCCTTCAACCACCTATGTTTTGCAAGCGTCGCCGACCCCCGTATCCGGGTGGTTTCCCACGAGCACGAACATGACAGCATCCGATGGGCGATTGACCTTTACAAACCCATTGCCTTCCGATCGCGCTGGCCGTTTTTACCGGGCTTCCGGTCCTTAGCTTGCCGCAGACTGCCGCGTGGCAGCTCGGTCCTGCGGACGGCCTATTCGCTTCGCGTTTGCGGATGAACGGCAGTTCCGAACCGCCTACGAATCGGCGAGGGATGTGGGGCGATCACGACGGGGTCGTCATGAACGCGATCGAGCCGGTTCCCACCCAACGCTACACGACAGCCACAAATTACGGTCCGCTGGAGCCTGGGCTACGGCGAAGCTCCTGTAACGTCGTCGGCAGCGGACAAACGATCACCTTTTCGTGAACGGGATAGGTGTCGCGACCGGGGTAGACAATCCAGGCCTTTTCCAACTGGAGGTATTCCAAGGCGACGTGGAGTGACTTGGTCATCGTAGGACCGTCGCTACACTTGAGCTCGACACCGTAGCGTTTCCCCCCACGAAAGAACATGAGGTCAAGTTCTGCTCCGCCATGGGTTCCCCAGAAAAAGGCCTGGCGGGTATCGACCACCCCTAACAGCTGTTCCAGAGCAAAGCCTTCCCAGGACGCCCCTTGTTTGGGATGTCCTGCGAGTTGAAGTCGGCTCTCCACGCTCAAAAGGGCATGGAGCAAGCCGGAGTCGCGAATGTAGATTTTCGGGGACTTGTATTGTCGTTTCCCAATGTTTTCATGCCACGGTTGCAATACGCGCAGGACGAAGGCACCTGCGAGGATGTCCAAATAGGAACGCACAGTTTTCTCCGATAGCCCCATGCCCCGGGCAAGCTCCGCCCCATTCCAAATCTGGGCATGGTAGTGGGCGAGCATGCTCCAAAAGCGGAGCAAGGCTTCCGCGGGAATCCGTAAGCCCAAGTTGGGAAGGTCGCGTTCGAGAAAGGTTCGGATGAAGTCCTGCCGCCAATTCAAGCTGGCACGGTCACTCTTTGCCAGAAACGAGCGCGGAAAGCCCCCGCGAACCCAAAGTTGGTCGGCCAGATTGGGCTCAACGTCTTGGAGATCAAACCCGCTCAGGTCCACAAACCCCGCCCGTCCCGCCAAGGACTCTGAGACTCCTCGAACCAAATCGGGAGCAACGCTGCCCAGCAGTAAGAATTTCGCCGATGAATGGGGTCGGTCCGCCAGAGGCCGGAGAACGGTAAAAAGCTCCGGCATTCGCTGAACTTCATCGATAACGATAAGGCCAGTCAAGCTCTCGAGTACCAGTTCCGGGGTCTGCAATTTCGCCCGATCAGAAGGCTTCTCGAGGTCGAAAAACGTGGAAGGACGTCGGTGCGCATAGGCGCGGGCAAGGGTGGTCTTGCCACACTGGCGCGGACCGAGCAAGACAGCGATTGGGTTGTCATCCAAGGCCAATTCCAGTGCTTCCATGGCTTTGGTCCGGACAATCATGGACGGAGAATAGTCCTTGTATTTCTGGAGTCAAAGTATAGAAATACAAGGAATTTTTGGAGGATAGCACAAACGTATCCGGCGCGGTTCGCCCGATTGAATCCGTGCGGAATTTCTTGAATTGGACGGGACATGGTCAATCCCATCCCCCGCGAGCATCGGTCCTGCGGACGGCCTATTTGCTTCGCCCGCTCGGAATACGCCGCGCAAAGTGGCAGCGGCACCGTCGGACGCTTCGCGATCAACGGACCGCACTGCTCAACCACCGAAGAAGGTTCTTCCAATTGCGTGAGGCATACCGGGCAGTAAAACGTCGAAGTTGTAGCGGGTCGACTCCGACCCGGTTGACCCCCGCTTCTGTGGTGCATGCGGTGAGGAAACCGGCCTCTTGCACGAGGTCGCGCACTGCTGGATTGTAATCGCCGTAGGGATAACAGAAGTCGCGCACGGGCACCCCAAAGAGGTCCTCGAGTCGTGATCGACTCGACCGGATTTCCTCACGGGCCTCGGCCAGCGGAATTCGGGTCAGGTGCGGGTGGGTGCAGGTGTGGGCTCCAATGACATGACCCGCCGCCAGCCATTCACGAATCTGCAAGGCATCCATCAGGCGCTCGGTGGCCTCCCCTTCCGCCTCTTCCCAGGCATTCGTCCCGCCGATCCGCCCGGGAACCAAAAATTGAACGGCCTGAAACTGTGCCTCCCGGAGTGGCTCCAGACTGTGCCGCAGGACATTCTCAAATCCATCGTCAAACGTGATGGCGATCCGCCGTGACCCATCGGAACTTGGCCCAACGACATCGCCGGGAAGCAACGAACGGTAACCGGCCAGCGCCAGCTCCCGCATCTGTCGCCCAAACAGGGCTTCACTCACGTAAAGCCCCTTGAGGCGAACCCGGGCCGGACGAGGTCCAAGCTTATGGTACGTCAGCATCGGCCAACCGCTGGCAAATTCGTCGGCAAAAGGCTTGAGCGAGGTATAGTAGTGTGGCAACGCCCGCTTGGACGCCGAAGTCTCCGCGCTGGCTGGCGCTGGATTCATCGGCGGTCGGCCAGAGAGGCCGTGTAATGACACAGGGTGGCGGCCGCTAGATGGCTCCGCGTGAAATGGGTCGTGACATGCTGCCGACCCCTCGCGCCCATGGAGGATCGGAGTTCCGGATCCGAGGCTAATCGGCCCATGGCCTCCACCAGTTCGCTGACGTCGCCGGGTGTTACGAGGTATCCTTCCTGACCGTCGGTGAATTCCTCGGGAATGCCGTCCATCCGTGAAGCAACAATGGGATGTCCCGACGCCATGCCCTCGAGCACCACGAGAGGAAAGGCATCGGTACCGACGGCTGGATGAACCAGCACGTCCAACGCTTTCATCCACGGTCGGATATCATCGGTGAACGGCTCCAGGCGGACGATGTCCTGCAGTTGTTCGCTGGCGATTTTTTGCTCGATGAGCGGTCGCATGTCGCCATGGCCGATGAGCACAAAACGAGCTTTGGGATACGAGGTTCGGAGCTGTGTAGCGGCGGAAAGAAACTCAATCTGCCCCTTGCCGCGCGGGAGGGGATACATGCCCACGACGCCAAACACCACATGGTCGGGTCCCCATCCCAGGGCTCGGCGAAGGGCATCGGCCTCGGCGGGCCGGCCACCGGCGAAGCGATCGACATCGATGCCGCAATAAGCTTGGAGGATGCGGGAGGGATTTCCCTGAAGCTCGGCCCGAAGGACACCTTCGACTGCCTTGGAAACGGCGATAACCCGGGCACCCTTCAACAAAAATCGGCGGCTGAACCCACGGGGCCGGGTCATCAGATGCCGGGTGATGAAGACCCGGGTGTCGCGTCCAGCCAACCGGGCGGCGACGATGGCGGGCCAGTAGTCACACCCCTGATGGACGTGAAGGATGTCGGCATCGATCTGGGAGACCGCCTGGCGCAGGGCGGCGACGGCTTTCCACCGGAGGGGACTGCGGGCGGCGAAGGTCTGGACCTCGACGGAAAGCTCGCGGGCGCGGGATTCCCAGCGACTGCCCGCCCCCACGACAAGAGTTACGTGACAACCCTGCTCTTGGAGCCCCCGGGACAATTCAAGGGTCTGGGTATCCACCCCGCCCCCATTGAAAAGCGAATTGGCCTGAACGATGCGATGCGGACGATTCAAGGGTGGAAGTGTCCCGAGTCCTCAGGTCGAGTCAAAAAAAACCGCCGCCCCTCTGCAAACCTACCGCGCCGTAGCGCAGACATTTTTGTCTGCCGTGCCGCAGACTCTCCAGTGGGAAGGGACGGGCACCGTCCCAAGGCTGCGCACTTGGCCGCCGACCTCCCTGGAGCCTTGGGATCGAGGTGCCCTTAGTTCGGGAAAGGTGTTGATCCCCGCAATGATTGGGGACTTGCTGGAGCGCGTCCCTCCGATGGATGTCCCTCCTTCGGAGGAACTTGCGTCTGAAGAGACGCGCTCCTATTAGAGACGTCCCCTATCGAGGGCCTCTGGAAATCTCATTGGCCACGTCCGCAGAAGGAGTCAAACTGGAGGGACTTACCGATGGGGTCGATCCGGATGAATTCATTTGCCTTGGAGATGTGGCGGCTGCTGCGGCCTTATCGCTTGAGGATGGCCTTGGGCCTCGTCTTCGGGGTCGTGTATTCGGTGGCCAATTCGCTGCTGCTCGTCACCGTCAAGCTCCTCTGCGATCTCTCCTTCCCTGCCGCCGGTCATGTCCCGCTGGAGAAGGAATTGCAGCGACTGCCCGAGGGACTCCAGCGGTGGCTGCATGAGGTCCTGCCGTCGCTCGACCGCTGGAAGGTATTCATCATCCTGATGGTTCCGTTGGTGATGCTGGTCCGGGGGATCGCCAATTACCTCAACTTTTACCTCGTCAACTGGGCGACCATCCGGGCGGTCATGGACCTCCGCCTGCGCATCTTCCGGCATTTGCAGACGCTGTCGGTGGGATTCTTCAATGCCTCCCGCACTGGGGAACTGATGTCCCGCATCTCCAACGACCCGTTTGCCACCAGTGTCGTGTTGTCGCAGGCCCTGCCCATCGCGGCCAAGGACCCGATCACCGTCCTCGGGGCGGTGGCGTTCCTTTTGTATCAACAACCGGAACTGACGATCATCTCCTTGGTGATCTTCCCGATTTGTATCGTGCCGATTGCCGTCTACGGAAAAAAGGTTCGGCGGGCTTCCGGCCTGTTTCAGGAGCAGATCGCCGAATCCAATACGGTGGTGCAGGAGGCTTTCACCAATGCCCGAGTGGTCAAGGCCTACCGCCTGGAGGCATTTCTCGTGGACCGGTTCAAACTGAGCTCCCACCGAACCGCCAACCAGATGCTGAAGATGATCCGGGCGGGAGAAATACCGGGACCCCTGCTCGAGTTTGTCGGCGCCCTCGGCATGGCGATGATGTTCCTGTACGTCAATCATCGCCACTTTGCTCTCACCTCAGGTGACTTTGTTTCCTTCGTGCTCAGCATCTTCATGCTGTATCAGCCGCTTAAGATGGTGAGCAAACTGCCCAGCCTCTGGCAGCAGGCCAAGGCGGCCACCGAACGCATCTTCGAACTCTTGGCACAGCAGTCCGAAGTTCACGAGCCCGTCCACCCGATTCCACTGAAGGCTGCGGGCGCTGAAATCCACCTCGACCACGTCAGTTTTGGATACGGCGAAGCCCTTGCCTTGAACGATATCGAGCTTCGAATTGCGCCGGGGCAGGTCGTAGCTTTGGTGGGAAAAAGCGGTTCCGGCAAGACCACCATCATCAACCTGCTCCTGCGGTTTTTTGATCCGCAGCAGGGGGCGGTCCGCATCGGCGGCATAGACCTGCGCAACGTGAACACCAGCGAGCTGCGGGACCAGACCGCCGTGGTGACCCAGGAAACCATCCTGTTCAACGAAACCATCCGCACCAACATCCTGCTCGGTCGACCCGAAGCCACCGAGGCGGAAGTGACGGCGGCGGCGAAGGCAGCTCATGCCCTTGACTTCATCCTCGAGAAACCGGGCGGCTTTGATTTCGTGGTGGGCGAGCGGGGCGGAAATCTTTCCGGCGGCCAGCGTCAGCGCATCTCCATTGCCCGCGCCATCCTACGCAACGCCCCCATTCTGCTCCTCGACGAGGCCACCAGCGCCCTCGATACCGAGTCCGAGCGGGAGGTCCAGGCGGCGTTTGATGAGTTGATGAAAGGGCGCACCACGGTCTGCATTGCCCATCGACTTTCAACCATCCAGCACGCCGACCAAATCGTGGTGATGAACGAAGGGCGGATCGTCGAAGCGGGAACCCATACGGAATTGCTGGCTCGGGACGGCGCCTACCGCCGACTGTATGAGCTCCAATTCGGAGGCGGGAAGGAAGCGTTCGGCATCCCGCTGATATGAGGACCCTCCACACCTATCTATTGCGTCAGGTCATCGCCACCCTTGGAGTCACCGTGGCGGTGTTCACCACCCTGCTCTTGTTGGGCAGTGTTCTGAAGGAGGTGCTCGAGCTGCTGACCTCCCAATCGGCCACCGCAGGACTGGTCCTCAAAGCTGTTGCCCTGCTCATTCCGTTTGTCCTGGCCTTTTCCCTCCCCATGGCTTTTCTGACGGCGACCCTCCTCGTCTTTGGTCGCCTGAGTGCCGACCATGAGCTCACGGCCGTACGCAATGGCGGAGTGAGCCTGATCACCTGGGTTGCACCAGTCCTGGGACTTTCCGTAGTCATGAGCGCCCTGTGTGGATGGTTTAACCTCGACGTCGCTCCCCGCTGCCGGGCGGCTTTTACCGACCTTCGGGACTCTATCATCCGCGAGGTCGGTTCGCGGATGATTGCGGAGGAGCGCTTCATCGATATCGGCAACAACCTGACCCTGTACGCCCGGGAAGTCCGCGGACGTCAGCTCCACGAAATCCTCATTTACGGACTCACCAACCAGGTGGAAGCCGGTGTCACCAACCTGGTCCGCAATCTGGATGTGTGGGCACCTGAGGGAGAGATTGAAACCCAGCCGGGTGGTGGCGAAGCACTGGTGCTTCATCAGCTTCAGGGGCTCATTTGGACCGAAGGTGAGTGGCGGTCGGTGGCCTACGAAAAATACACCGAACCGTTGCCCGCCCGGGCCACCACCCGGGCACCAATCAAGATCAGCGATATGACTTTTCGCCAGTTGCTGGCGGTGCGACGCGAGCGCCAACTGGCGGGACAAGCACTGACTCCGGTCGATGTCCAAATGCAGCGGCAGGTGTCCTTCTCCTTTGCCTGCATTGGTTTTACCCTGGTCGGAATTCCGCTGGGTATCCGTGCCCATCGCCGCGAAACCAACACCGGGGTCGCCATCGCCCTCCTCCTGGTCCTGGTCTACTACAGCTTCCTGATCGTCGGTCAGGCACTCGAAACCCGTCCGGAATGGCATCCCGGCTGGATTCTGTGGGCACCCAACTTTTTGTTCCAAGGGTTGGGAGGCTGGCTGCTGTGGCGGGCCAATTCCAAGGTTTAACCGAGGTTTGTATGAACCTCACGTCCCTCGACCGAACCCTGTCCCAACAGCTCCCGCATCTGGCTGCCGGCATCATCCTGGTCAGCCTGTGGACCTTGGAAGGCCTGCTCCCATTGCACCTGGGCCGGAGTCGACGCCTTACCCACGGTTTTGCCAACTTCGGCCTGGCCTTGATCAACGCCGTTGTCTTTCAGGCATGTGGAGCAGCACTGGTGGTCGCAACGGAGTTCTCCCAGTCACATCATTGGGGTCTGCTAACCATCCTCGGGGGCCCGACCTGGCTGAGGTGGGTGATGGCCATTTTGTTGATCGACCTGTGGCAATACCTCTGGCACCGCATCAATCACCAGTTCCACTGGCTGTGGCGATTTCATGCGGTGCACCACTCGGATGCCGAGATGGATGTCACCTCGGGCGTCCGGTTCCACTCACTGGAGATTGGATTCTCGTTTCTGGCCCGGTTGCTGGTGCTGCCGTTGCTGGGCGTGACGGTTCCGCAGCTCCTGCTCTACGAAGCACTCTCGCTACCCGTGATTTTGTTTCACCACAGCAATCTGCGGATCACCGAACGGCTGGATCGCTGGCTGAGGTGGATCATCGTCACTCCGGGCATGCATCAGGTCCATCATTCCCGATGGCAACCGGAAACCGACTCCAACTACTCCAGTTTCCTCTCTGTATGGGACCGTGTACTGGGTTCCTTCCGCCTTCACCCGAATCCAGAGACGATTCAATTAGGACTGGACGGGTGGCAGGAATCTGAATGGCGGAACCTGCTCGGAATGCTTCGGACTCCTTTTCGCCGACGATTGCCTGGCGAAAGTGAAAGTGAAGGTGGAAGTGGCGTCCCGCCGCTTGCCCGGCATCCCGTTCCTCACAATCGCTAACCTCACCGCCAGCATAAGGCGGGTACCATTTGACCCGACACACGGTTGTCACTTGTCCGAGGGTGGCCTCGGTTGCAGATTCTTCTAAAACATCCCGTCTTCGACTCCCACTACAGGAATTGAATCCCCATGTCCTCCCATCCTTCGCCACCCGAATCGGTGTCCCACACTGCCCACCGGCGTCATCGGCCACCTCCCGTTCCCATCCCGCAGCCTGTTTTTGGGCAACCGATATTCAACGAGGGAGTGGCATCTCCAGATCCTACGCATTTTCTGATCCCGCACCCGTCCGACAACGCTCTCTTTAAGCAACTTGGAAATACCCTGCAAACGAACACCGTTGCCTTTCCCGTTTCGCGGGCGGCGGTTGGCGAGGTCTACTCCCTGGCAACCGCCTATGGGGAACGCGGACCGGCAACGATTCAGGCCATCCAACACCAGGGTAAGATCACGTTTCACGCGGTGGGCGACACCGGTGCCTCCAGCGGAAATGGCTATTCAGAAGAGATTCATGTGGCAGACCAGCTTTCCTCGGATGTTCTCCAATCGCTGCCTGCGGATCGACCGTCGTTCCTGTTTCATCTGGGCGACATCGTCTACAATTTCAGTGAGTCGAAGTATTACTACGACCAGTTTTACGAGCCGTTCCGCAATTATCCGGTGCCCATTCTTGCCATTCCCGGCAACCACGACTCCTTTATTATTCCAGGAACACCCCCTGAAGAAATTCCGCTGGCGATTTTCTCTCACAATTTCTGCGCCCAGCAGCCGGAAATAACGCCGGAAGCGGCCAGCTTGCACCGCACGGCCATGACCCAACCCGGGGTCTACTTCACGCTCGATGCTCCCTTCGTCCGGATTATCGGCCTGTTTAGCAACGGCCTCGAAGACCCTGGGGTCATTTCGAGTGAAGGCGGCAAATGGCCGAATGTTTCCGATCTGCAATTGGACTACCTCCGGGCACAATTGCAGCGAGTCCACGATGAGAACTATGCCGGCGCAGTCCTGATTGCGGTTCATCATCCGCCCTTCAGCTATATTCCGCCCGGCGGCACAGCCTCCGCTGCCGCCCACGGAGGCAGCTCAGCCATGCTGCGGCAGATCGACACCATCTGTCAGTCGGTCGGCGTCTATCCGCATGCCTTCCTTTCCGGTCATGCACACAACTATCAGCGCTATACCCGTACCGTGACGCTGGGAGGCAAAATCCGGCAGGTTCCCTTTGTCGTGTGCGGCAGTGGTGGCCACCACATCAATCCTCTGGTTCGCGCCATTCAAGGCCAGCCAGCTCCCGAACCGGCTTTTGGGACTAACACGACCTATCTGGAGGTCAATCCAGCCGTACAGAGCTCTGGCCTGATCTTGGAAAAATATCAGGATACCAACTTCGGATACCTCCGGGTGGTGGTCGATAGCACGCATTTGCGCATCGCCTTTCACCTGTTGGACGGCACCGGGTTGCAGCAGTCGGAGTTTGACGTGGTCACGGTCGACCTCGCCACCTCGACCGTGGTCGCAAATTGAACTCCATCGCCTCGGGAATTTTGCCAGATCGGAACCATCAAGGATGGATGTTTTGGTCGATTTCCTCGAGGGATTGGGTTAGGACATGGATCAGTTGGAGTCGGTCGGAGCCGATCCCATTGCCACCCAACCCTGGACCCCATGCGCAAGACCAAGATCATCGCCACCCTCGGCCCCGCCACCGATTCACCCGAAATGCTTGGCCGCCTGCTGGATGCGGGGGTCAACGTGGTCCGGTTGAATCTGTCCCATGCCAAGCCCGATTGGGTCCGGCAGGTAGTCAAGGATTTCCGGGCAGAGGCGCAAAAGCGGAAGATCAGCGCCGGTGTTCTCCTGGATACCCAGGGACCAGCCATTCGCACGCTCGATGTTGCCGTCCCGATCCCGCTGCATCCCGGGGACCGTTTCATTTTTACCCTTCAGGGTGAAACTGTGGACCCGTCGGAGGGGGTCAAGTGGACCGGAGTCGGCTATGACGGCTTTGCTGCGGACGTGGAAGTTGGAAAAACCATCGTCATCGACAATGGCGAAATCAAGATGCGGATTCTGTCGAAATCCGAACGCCGGGTGGAGTGCGAGGTTCTCACCGAAGGCCGAATGGGCAGCCGTCGACACATCAATCTTCCCGGTGTCCGCGTTTCGCTTCCCGCGCTGACACCCAAAGATGTAGCCGATGTCGCGTTGGGCCTGGAAGTGGGAGTCGACTTTATCGCGCTCAGCTTCGTTCGGGACCCGGAGGACATCCAGCAACTGAGAGCCCTCATCGCCCACAGTCCGCATCAGCCCAAGATTGTCGCCAAGATCGAGCATCAATTTGCGGTGGACCATTTCGAAGCCATCGCCTTGGCTTCGGATGTGGTGATGGTGGCCCGGGGCGACCTGGGCATCGAATGTCCCTATGAAGAACTGCCCATCATCCAGCGACGGATCGTGAAGAAATGTCACGAAATCGGGCGTCCTGTCATCGTGGCCACCCATCTGCTCGAAAGCATGATCGTCAATCCGATGCCGACCCGGGCGGAGATCACGGACATTGCCAACGCCGTGTTTGAGCAGGCCGACGCGATCATGCTGAGCGGCGAAACCACCGTGGGAAAATACCCGCTGGGCTGTGTCGAAGTCATGGACAAGGTGGCGCAGCGCACCGAGCGGAGCGGCGGTTCGGGATACGAAGTTGCCGCTGAACTGACCTCACCACGGCAAAAGCTGGTGAAGAGTGCCGTCTTGCTGGCGAATGAACTTCGTGCTGCCTCTATCATCGTCTTCACCCGCCGTGGCCACATGGCCCGCTACGCCTCCTGGTTGCGACCCCGCTATTCCCCAATCTACGCCTTCTCGGATCGCTGGCCGACCGCAGACTCCCTCAATCTGTGTCGTTCAGTGGTCCCTCAGGTGACCGAGTTTTTTCATGATCACCCTGAAAAAACGGTCGATGGCGCGATCCAAAAACTGGTCCAGCAGGGTCGACTCAAGCGGGGCGACATCGCCGTCGTCCTATCGACCGTAACTGCGGGCGAACGGCTGGTGGAAGCCATCAAGATGCGGGTGGTGGAATAGCGGTTGACTCAGTGTGGCAGCGGCGTCCCGCCGCTCCTCTCCTCACCCAAGACAAGCGGCAGGATGCCGCTTCCACCTCGCTTCGCTCCAACCAAAGTGGCAGCGGCGTTCCACCGCTCCTCTCCCACCCAAGACAAGCGGCAGGATGCCGCTTCCACCTTTCCACCTTGCTATGGATGCTGCTTCACGGCACCCATACGGTGATTCCTGATGTAGTTCTCGAACTTCATGAGGGATACTGGGGACCGGACGATATGATCGAAGGATTCCTTCTGCCAGACAGGACGCTGGAAAATGAGCTTGGAACATTGAGATGGATTCTCATTTGCGGCCGCAGCAAGCCGTCGCTCATGGTGTTTGTCCCACCACGGTTGCAAGCGGCGGGACGCCGCTTCCACTTTGGGAATCGCCTTTGCCGTGAAACTTTTCCATGAATGGAGGATATCGCTGAGATCGTTTCCTGGTAGTGGAGCGACGATGAGGTGGACATGATTGGAGGCGACGACGAACTCACCGAGTTGGTAGCGCTGGCCATCGAAATGAAGTAGAGCGTCAGAAACAATGGCGTTGCATTCGTCCAATACGAGCACGTTTGAGCCGTAGCCCTGATCCAGCCAATCCTCGAAAGCAGCAGAGAACCGGATGTGGTATTCCCTCTTGTCCTCCTCAGAAATCGGATCGGGATGTGCGGTAAGCCAGCGGTCACGGTCCGCCACCCATTGCTTAATCCGTTCCTGCGGGAGCGAATCCACCAAACGGAAGGTGACGAAATAGGTAGCGCCATCCTGTTTCCAGTGAGGCAAGCTCGCTTCGGTGATCGTAACGGGAGCAGTTGGATCAAAGAAGGACGCAAGAGTCTGGATTCGTTGGCTTTCTTTGGACTCCATAAAGCGGCGGGACGCCGCTTCCACTTCGTTCAGAGGTGCAGCGAGGCGTTTCATGAATGATCGTTTACACTCTCTTATTATTCTCTTCAAGTTTCAAACCAGTGTAACTTTGGAGTCATACTCCGTTCATATCGAAGTGGCAGCGGCGTCCCGCCGCTCCTCTCCCACCCAAGACAA
>CAITXU010000273.1 GCA_903896505.1 uncultured Verrucomicrobiota bacterium
CCCGAAGTCCTGGTCCCACCGATCTGCCCGATGACGGGCTTCAGCCGAGGAAAGTATGCGCCGCGTGACGGACGGCTACGACTTGCTTTCGAGCCCGGCAGACCTGGAGGTCTGCGGAACGGCAGCATCCCACCCGTGGCACTCCGGGGGCAGGTCGGATATAACTTGCGGGGCGGACGTGGTACGGACTGCCGCGGCTCGACAGGAGCCTCGCCCTACCAATGTGACTGTGATTCAATAGGTTGCAAGCGAATCAACTGTTGAGATAAAAAGCTGTTATTTGGAAGGCAGGAATGCCTGGGCTAAGACACTGGTTCGCCGTCCGCAGGACCTCAGGCACCGATATGCGGCCAAACCGCAGTTCTCCGCATTGATTCCAAACGGGGCACCGTGCAGAACTTCCTCTCCCTTAAATTACTACCGGGGGAGGCAACGTGGGGCGAACGAAAGCCACAAAGGGTTTGTCCAAGAGGTCTTCGTGCGGGTGCGCCGAGGTTGCAATGAAGCCGGCCCTTTTCCCGTACCAATCGATGGCCTTTTGGTTGTCGGGTGTCGTCCAAACCAGAACTTCAGCGAATCCCAGTTCGCGACTTTGTCGAAGGATTGTTTCAGTCAAGACCGAACCATGCCGGCAAAGGTATCCAATCCAGACCTCATCCGGTACGCCATAAAACTGAAGAATGCCGACCACCCCAAGCACGGTTTCCTTCAAATCTTTCTTTCCGATCAGGACCCAATAATCCGCAGATGCATAGGGAAAAAGATGACCGGCCAGAGGTTTGGCCAGGCGACCGGCCCTGGTCGCAAGTTGAATCTCCAATTCCACCCGATCCAAGTCGGTATCGTCAAAAGCCGTCGGCTCCTTTTCCAACAAGTCTTTGACCTGTTGAAGGTCCGTCGGTCGGCAGGCACGAAGTTGAATTCCGTTGATCACCGCAGGTGACCGTTCAAGTTCGGGGTCAATGTAAAAATCCTCGGACCGTGGCACCTGGGTAAAAGGAGGTCCTGAAGCGGAGATGGAGGCGGGTCCGTTGGCGTCGATAGAGCCACCCAAAGAACGGAAACCAGTCTTCTGTGCGGTGTCACCCGGCACTCCTCCGACTGTTAACATTGTGGAACCCCGCTGTTCCGGATCCCTCCAAATGGCCCCGAATTGCTCGGCCAGTTTCAGGAGTGCCCACTGTTTGACCCACAAGCCATCAATCCCTGGTTTGGGGGCCAGCGGAAGGATGCATTGGGAGCCGACCAGTGCCGAGTTGGCTACAAAGCTTTGCAGTGCCGCTGGTCGAGGATGATCGGGCAGTGCCACGAAGCGAACGGAATCAGACCAACCATCCAAGTCTCGAACCTTAAACCGACTGTCATCGTCCGACACTGAAACAATTCTCCATGTTCCCGCCGGGCTGGTCACCGCGATTCCAAGCAGCGATGAGTTCGTTTGGTCGACGGCTAATGCCCAGCCTCCAGACGGCTCTCTGACCGGAACCATGGCTGCAACGATCTGGGGAGCTAACGGGCAACGGCACCAACGCCGTCTTCAGGCGATGGCTGCCCTATCGCATGCTCGATTTCCAGCTCCTGTAAGCGATCCTGGAGGTCACCTCGAAGTTGAGCAACCAGTGGAGACTGGCGGTAAGGGAAACTGACTTCCAAGAGGGCCGTGGCCATCCCCATCAAAGCGGACACGCGTCGGAAGTCTCCTTCGCGCACGGCAGAAGACAAACCCGCCAAGCACCAGACAAAACCATCCACCAAGAGCCGTACGCATTCCGCCTGCGGCCGACTAAAACAGTGGTCTGCCAGAGTGAGGAGTGCTTGTGGCCCATCCAACACCTCAATTTCCTCCAGCAAATGGGTGGACTCGGGTAAAACCCGGAAGTTGGCTTTTTTCTGGTGGCGAGGAACGGACCCGTAGATTTTTTCCTCAACCAGCAAGGGACCAAAGTTTTCGATCCACCCAGTTGGATTGCGCTGCGCCGATACCAAGGCACGCACCGGCCCTGCCACATCAACTGCGGCGTAGGCCTGACCGGTCTCTTGGATCAGGAAAGCTCCAGGCCCTTGGGGCAGTTGGTCATATTGCAGGCGTTTCATAACACCAGAAATCCTTCTCCTCTAAAGTCCTCAAACCGTTCCTTCTTTTCAACTTTTTTCTGGCTGCTCCGCAGAGAAATTCCCTGACAGAATGGATGCCGTCCGAGAGGCTTTGCCAACCCAAGTTCGCCTATGAGTTCTCCGCCCAATCACCTGAGTCCGACCGTAGTTCCATTGTACCGGATGTCGGGGGATCAAGGGACCTTTGCTGGCACGGCCTTCTTCATCAATTCGACCCAAATCCTGACAGCCTTGCATGTCGTCCACCCAGACTGGAAGGATTCAGGCTACCCGAGCTGTTCGGGTTCCTCTGGGGATAGACTGTGGAAAGTCCTTTATCCTTGGGATGTTGGCACTGCCAAGGCCATTTCTGTTCGGGTTCACTCGGTGCATCCCGGCCGATATGACGTTGTGCTGATCGAGATCGTTGAAGAATTGCGCACTGCTCCCGAGCCTGTTGTTTGGCTTCAAGGAATCCGAGAATCTGAATGGAATGATCGGGTGCCATCCATTCCACGCTTTCCGGTGATCGGTTTTCCCGAGGAGATCGCACCGAAATTTGCCGATTCGATCCGGGAGGGGCTTCGGACCGAGAGGACCTTGTACTCGCAGCCGGGGCCATCATTTGTCGCGGGTCAAGGACTGACCTATCTTGGCCTGGCTGGAGGGGGAAAATCCCGGGCGGGGACCAGCGGGGGACCTGTCTTTTGGGAGACCTCGACCGGACGCTACGCTATTGCCATTGCCAATTTGGGAGGTGCCGGAGCCGCCAGTTCTGATCATCTGGGCGAGGGGGCGATTCTCCCTTGGCTGACCGATCTCAAAATTCCATTTTCGGCGGTGTCGCTTTCCGAGATTCGCGATGATCGCCTGAATGATTACATTGCCAGCCTGATTGAGCGCACGCGCGGACTTCTCAAGCCCGTATTGGGTCCTTGGCGGGATGAGGCCGTTGGCCGCCCCAAGATTAATCCAGGTGATGAAATTCGGGAGTTCTTTCAGCTCTTTGTTCAATTGTATGCCCGTGAATCGTCAGGTGCATTCCCGTCCGCCATCCGTGCCGAAGCCCTTGAGGCCCTATACAATCTTGAGGTCGGGGATTGGAAAAGGTTTGGAAGGTCCTTGCGGCCTTTTAAGGAGGCCAAGAATGAAGTTGGTGACCTATCCTGGCGATCCTGGCGCCTCGCGAATCATGTAGCGGAAGTGTGTGCGCTAACGGAAGGCTCGCGTTGGGAAAAGAAGGAGCTTCCCGCCCAATCCATCGCCTGGGCGGAATGGGAAACTCGTGATTTTCCTGCCTTGTGTCGCTGGGTTCGTGAGCAGCAGGAGGAAGGTTTTCAACTGCTCCGACGGGATCACGTCTGGGAAGCGTTGGCCAGATGCCGGCATTTGATTCTTACCAGCCCTGCAGGAGGGGGAAAAACGACTGTGGCCTTGTTCCTCGCCGTCGGCCTGGCCACTCCTCCAGTCGAGCGACAAGTCCCGAAGCTTGCCGCCCTGAAGTCCGCGGCTCCGGAACTTTGGCGACGCCTGCCGATCTTGATCCGTTTACGGGATTATAAGAAGCTTTCGTTTTACTTTGACCGCCCTGAGGACAGGACTACCGAGATTCAGCGGATATTGTTCGCCCATTGCGGTCCGAATCCTGGCGGGTTTGTTTCCCAAACTTGGGAAAAGGGGGATGCTCTCCTGATTTTTGATGGCTTGGACGAATTGGAAACCGACGCCGCCCGGGAGAATTTCGGGCAATGCCTTGAGGCCTGGCTGACCGAAAAGCGCAAGAACAACTCCATCCTCGTTACGTCCCGTCCGACGGCTTATCCTCCGGCCGATCATCGGTCAAAAGGCAGGAAACAATGGAGTCTATCTGGCTTTTCTCTTTGGGAACTGGACCCGCTCGATGCCACTCATCAGATCGAATTTCTGGAAACCTGGTTTCGGCTCCGGGGGCCCAACTCCGGGACGCCCAAGGCACTGGCGGCGGAGGTCCGCGCAGAAATCGTCGCACGGCGGTTGGAGGACCTTGCCCGCAGCCCCATCCTGCTGGTGGGGTTGGCATTTCTTGCGGCGGAACGTGCAGCCCATCAGGGAAACGCGACGCGATTGCCCGAGACCAGGTCCGAGGTCTTTGATCAGGTGGTCGATCTGATGTTGGTCCGTTGGCAGGTCCGGCGGGAGGGGCGCACAGAGTCCGATTTGGAACAGTCGCTTCGCGAGTTGGGGTTGCGTGCCTCGGACCTACGCCAGATTCTTTCGCAGTTGGCTTTAAGTTCCCTTCGCCAAAAGAACCGAATCGGAGATTTTGATCGGTCGCGATTGGAGCAAACGTTGAAAGACCGAGTGTCGAGGAGACATCCCGGCGAAGAGGCGGCAAAGGTCAGTGCATTGGTCGATGGATTGGCCAATAGTTCGGGTTTGGTTCGGCCCGTGGAGTTCAGCGAATCCGAGGTTGACCTTGTCCACGCCTTTGAGTTCCCCATCCGACCCTACCGCAACTATCTGGCGGGTGAAGCCTTGTTCACCGCCCTTCCCAGCAAGGCGTCACAAGAGGCCCGGCTGGCCTTCCAGAAGGGACCATCCGTTTTTACGGTCTTTTGCGTGGAACAGGGCCTCCGTCCTGTCCTCGGGCTTCTACCAGGGGATGCCCTCGACGATATCCATGCCAATGAAGCATTGGAGTTGGCCTTGGCCCGTCAGGCACAAATTTCCGGCGCAGAGGCCCTTATCGAGGCACTCCGCCAGCGGATTCTCCATCGGTTGGATGAAGGCCTTCCCGTATTCCCTTTGGTGAAGGCCGCCGTCACCTTGGCATTGGATGTCCATGCCTGGACGTGGAATCGTCAGGAAGGGCCAGTCCGGTTTTTGGTGGATCGGACCTGGAATCTCCCCGAATGGCGCGGCCACCTGCTTCAAGGCATGCATTCGGAAGCGGAAACCCTTCCTGATCGGGCGGCCATGGGCAGCCTTTGGGGACTACTCAGCCCCGCACCGGATTTTTCATATCTTCCTGACTTCGCATGGCGAAAAGTGGGCATGGAAGGATGTCTCGGCTTTATCCGTGGGGATGAACTGACCAACGGAGGCGGAGGTTCCAGTCGCTGTGATTTGGTCGAAAGCCCATTCTACATGGCGACCTATCCCGTGACCGTTGACCAGTTTGAGGTGTTCCTTCGTGCGGTTCCCTCAGCCTCCCGCCCGTCTCGATATGTGACCCGCCATTCTCTCTGGCGAACTCCCGTATTCCACACCCCCAACCATCCGGTGGTCGGGGTCGATTGGGACGCCGCCGATGCCTTTTGCTCCTGGTTGACTGGTGAGTTACACGGCGGAAAACTAGCGGTTCCTGAGGAAGTGGCCCAAAATCCAAATCGATGGGTGGTCCGCCTGCCCGAGGAATGGGAGTGGGAATTTGCTGCGCGCGGCGATGAATATAGGGAACCGCCACGGCCGTCGGAAGGCGGCTCCTTGTTTCGTGTGCCGTGGGAATGGGCAACCTCCGACGAGATTAAATCGTCCTCCAACTGTGAGAATCTCATCGACTGGACGACAGCGGTCGATCAGTTTGCATTTACTTGGAAAAAGCGCGCCTCCGAAAACCGATCTCCCTATGGAATTGCGGACATGGTCGGCAATGTGTGGGAGTGGTGCCGTACTCCTTGGGTCACTTCCGACGACGGACATTACCCGGAGGACTACCCGGAAAGAGTCAGAGCGGAGGTGTTGAAAAAGGGCGTCCTTCGGGTGGTCCGCGGCGGCGGCTGGAGCAACGCCCCGGCGTTTTGCCGCTGCGCCTACCGGCACGGCGATCACCCCGGCGCCCGGCTCAACAACCTCGGTTTCCGGCTGGTCCTGGCCCCAGTTCTGCCCGGTGGGGCGGAGCCATGACCGGAAGGATACCAGTCAACCCAGCCGTAGCTTCCGCAGGTGAGGGACGAACCGGAGGGGGCGAAGGCGGCGGAAGCCTCCAGCAGTCTTTGCCACAGCAGCGGCCATCGGGAATGTAGCGCACGGTGCCGACTTCCGAGCTTCGCGAGCTGGGCTCCCCGGCGGCAGAGGTTCCGCGTGCCGGGGGGGTGTGCCATGTCGAGATGAAGTACTACTGGTTGGATTCCACGTAGAAGCTGGTGGTGCCATCTCTTGACAGGACCCGAGTTAGCTCCGGCCGCCCCCGTAGCATGATTTCCGGAAGAACAGTAGCCTTCCAACGGTTGCCGTCCGACTGTAATCGGGCGACACCGTGGTACGGTAGAATGCGGCTGGACCGGTAGTATTCCGGGTAGGTGCGAAGTCCCAGAACGGCTCGTCCCTGTTTTAATCCCTTGTGCACCGTGCAACGGAGAGCCTGGGGAAAGAGTCCGTCGATTGCCTGGGTGGCATACGCCGCTTCCTTGATGGCCAGCTTTTCGCACAAGGCGGCCTGAGCCATCCGGGTCACTTCTTCCCAGGCAGGATGACTCGGGTCCTGGACAGGGCCGAACACCGCTTTGAGTTCTGAGTAGTCGAGCCCCATCGGGCGGGTATTGATATTGGCCCGGATGCTCTTGAGGAGAGAAAGGTACTCTTCCCTGGGAATCACTGCAGCAGGGTCTTCTCGAAGGCGGCGATGGGTTTCATGGTACACCGCTTGGAACTTCGCTCGGAAGGGACCGAGAAGCTCCGCATAATCGTGAACCTGGATTCCTGGACTGACACTTATGGCCAGGACCATGGAGCGCAGCTCTGTCAGGTAAGCTGCTGCTTCGACCGGACTGTTGCGATAGGCGGAATTATACAAAAGGGCATCGCAAAGGACGTGGAGGACAAGACCGGGAGGGTAAATCTGCCGGGCCAATTCGTTGAGATGGCGGAAGAACAGGAGGGTGATCCACTCCGCTCCGGTGGGTCCTGAGGCATCCATGATCTTGGCGGCACATCCTTCCTTGGTGAACAGGGGATACACGAGTTCCACGGGGCGTCCCGCCTCGACGGCCCGCTGAATGCGGTCTTTCCAAAGTGGCTCGGCCCGAAAGGGTTCCTTGGCTTGGAATTGGAACGCATCGTGGTTCAGAAGCCCGTGGAGTTGCTCGTGGCAGGATTGATGTCGGCGGGCGGACTTGAAACCGTCCAACCGGAAGGGAATATTCTCCGCAGCAGAAGTGAGCAGGGCCATTTGCTCAGGGCCCAAAGGCACGGTGGATTGCGGCACCAAGCGCGGGTCGGTTTCAGGCCAGGCGGCCTGAGCAAGGTAACAGCGGGCGAATATTTCGGCACCGGGCTCGTAAATGCGGCTACGCGCCGCAGGCGAGTCGTTGGTAGTCGAGATTGGGAGGATTTCGGTCCCTGAGAGAGGGCCGATGGTAGCGAGGTTTTGAGTATTCACGCCCCGCCCTGCGCTTACCCCCCCCTGACCGGCCCTTCGCATAGCCCTGGTCGACCCACAAAATCCGGACGGGCATCGACACCGGGACCCAGGTGGGCAGATCGGCGGCTATGCGATGTAGCGCAGGTATTCCTACCTGCCGTTCCGCAGGTTTCCAAACCTGCCGGGCCATCGACCAGTCGCGGTGGCTTGGGACGGGGTCCAGCCCTGCCGACAGGAATGTCGGCGAAACGGCAGACAGGAATGTCCGCGCTACGGCTTGAGAATCCGCGACCTTCGATGCTCGGTGGCTGGTTCGGGGAAGCGGGAATCGAGCTTTCTCGTGGGTGAATAGGCTCCCGATTGACCTGTGTATGAAAATCCAATAGAGCTCGCTGGTGTCTTCCGCCCTTCTCTCGCGTATCCCGGATTATCTGCAGTCCATGTCGCGCCCGGCCTTCGACATGGCTCGCCCGGTCAGCGCCGAACCTGGAGGGCGTCCTATTTCCGCGACGCGTGCTGGCATTCACGAAGGCCGGGTCATCTTCCGCCCCGACGTCGATCTTTGGGTTTATCGGAGTTATCCGCTTTCAATCTCGCTGAGGCCGGGTCCCGCTCTGGAATCCCATCGTGCGGCCTGGCACATTCGAGGAATATTCGTCGAGCCGTACGACTTGCTGACCAGCGACGCGTTCGCCGGGTGTTCGGTGGTGTACGCCATCTGGCCCGACGCAGCGGCATGGTGGGAAGCGGCTGACTTCACTTTGAGGCATTCCGACAACGTTCTCCGCTATGACCGTCTTTATACCAGCCTCCTGCCGTTCCCGGACGGCTGTGATGTGTCATTAAATGGCAAGGTCCGTCCGGCTCCAGTACCGCTGACCGGTTTCATTCGGGACGGCCTGACGGAACGGCGGCGGGTCATGGATGTTGGAGGGGAGCCTGTCAATATTCGGTCCGCGCTGATGCTGGAGCCCATCCGTTTGGATACGGAGGCTACGACGGGACGACGCGCCCGCGCGCATGCGGCGCTGGAAGGAGGCTCCGGCGATACGACAGATGTCGACCGTGGTAGTCCGGAATTGTGGCACTGGGGCGTTGTCCAAAACCTGGATGAATGTGTCGCTGCGCTAATCTCCGATCCGGAATTGGTCCGATTCCGCGAAAGTGTGGCCGACAGCAAAGGGAATTTCCTGGCCCGATGGTATCGAGCAACCGATGATAGAATCCCCGTTCCCGTCGGATCTGTGGAAACCTGGAATGAGGGTGCGAGGGACCGTTGGTGGCTTCCTCAGGAGTTTCGGGATGCAGCATTTATCGAAAATCTGTTGGAGGTGGCCGTTCGTTATGCGCTGGCTGGTCCACCCAATTTTTCCCAATACCTTGAACGATGTCGGGGATGGGAAAAGGCTGGGCGTCGCAAGGCCTTGTTGTCTCCCGACCTTCCCTTGGTTTTCCCGTTGGTTCAGAACATCTTTGTCGACTGGCTCGACAACCTTCAGAAGCGAACGGCGGACCGGGCATCCTTTCAGGCGCGAATCCAGCAGGCTCAAAGGAGCCGTTTTGATGGCGGACGGAAGGGGAAATCCAAGCCGAAGAGCTGCCCGGCAACCCAGGCTCATTGGGATTGGTCAAATCTTAAGGAGAGTATTGCCGAGGGGAAAAAGAGCCTCTCCAATCTAACCCCGGAGGATTTAGCCCAACAATTGGTCCGGGCGCTGGAAGCACTTTCCAGGGCTCAAGCAACAGGCCCAAGGCGGTCGGTCGCTGCCGATTCCGACGAAGAGGAAGAAGATGCTGACCAGGAGGATGTCATGGGAACCGAGCAAGCCTGTGTTCTGGCTGCTTGCGCGATGGAAGTGCTCGAAGAACGGCTGTTATTGGTGGCGCGAGGTCCCGACCTGCCACCAAAACTGCAAAAGTTTCTGACTTGGTTCAAACTCAACCGGTCCGGGACAAGGGCTCCCGGACCGGCGGATGGGTTAAAATAAGGCCCGCGCGGAGGTTAGAACCCGCAGGACCGAAGATTCGCCGGTTTGGCGTCGCCAGATTTGCGCCAACTCTTCAAGAGCTTGTTCGGTGGACGCCGAGCCCGGGGCCACAATGAATAATATCCGGCAGTTTTGGCATTCGATTTTTCCGCAGGCTCCCGACCATTGGCCGTAGGCCGGAACCACAGTGAAACCGGATGGAAAACGGGGAGTGATCATCTCCGACACGAACCGCTTCCAAATTGCTTTTGCAACCCGGGATTCGCCCGTGGGCAATCCGAAAAGGAGCTCCGCTCGAATCCATGGAATGGGTAATTCCTCAAACGCAGCGGCTTCACCCAGAAATTCAAGCCCGAAGTGCGGTGGAACTTGGCTGGAGGTGGCGTTGGGAGATCTTTGTGGGGAAGGAAATGTTGTTTTCATCGCCGACCCTGCGGTTACCCCCCTTTCAGACTATTTTTCCGCAAGCGACGTTACGCTTCCCTGGGAGCCCGGGCGTCTCGCCCGGATGTGGAAGCGGCTTCCCGCCGATTCCCCGTAGACGCCGTTCGTCAGACGGAGCTTATCCGTCGCGGGTCTCCATACCGTTGGATGATGACCGCCGTTTCGCTGGCGACTGTCGCCGCTTCCCGAAGTCCTGGTCCCACCGATCTGCCCGATGACGGGCTTCAGCCGAGGAAAGTATGCGCCGCGTGACGGACGGCTACGACTTGCTTTCGAGCCCGGCAGACCTGGAGGTCTGCGGAAAGGCAGGCAGGAATGCCCGCGCTACGACACATGACCGCCGACTTTCCAGTTGGCAGTTCTGCACTCTTCTTCCCACTTGCGCTTCTCCGATTTGGGACTTTGCTCCCGGGGCATGCGCGTTTTGATTGTCGGTTGCGGGTATCTTGGGACGGCGGCCGGTGCTTTGCTGGTGCGGGCAGGGCATGAAGTGGTGGGCTTGCGCCGGACGGGCGAGGGGCAGGACGAACTTTTGTCTGCCGGGATAATACCGGCGATGGGGGATGTCACGGATCCAGGTTCGCTCGACCGATTGTCGGGGCCCTTTGATGCAGTGGTCAATACCGTCTCGTCCTCACGGGGAGGAGCGGATGTGTATCGGGCGGTTTACCTGGAAGGGACCAGGATTTTGCTCGATTGGCTGCGCCAGCATCCGGTGCGTCGTTATGTCTATACCAGCAGTACGAGCGTCTATGGCCAGACAGATGGCAGTACGGTGGATGAGGACTCTCCTGCCGAACCTGGAACCGAGACCGGGGCGGTTCTGCGGGCCACGGAGGAACTGCTTCTGGACGCCGCCCGAGCCGGGTTTCCATCGGTGATCCTTCGGGTGGCCGGTATCTATGGGCCGGGCCGAGGGCATCTTTTCCGGCAATTTCTCGAAGGTGAGGCACGACTTTCCGGAGATGGACACCGGTGCATGAACATGATCCATCGCGACGATGTCGCCACCGCCATCGTCGCCGCGTTGGATCGGGGCCAGGGTGGTCGAATCTACAACTGTACGGACGATGAGTCGGTCACGCAGCGTGACTTCCTTGCATGGCTGTCCGACCGATTGGCTCGTCCAATGCCGACACCAACCGATGAGGAAGCGCCCACACGAAAAAAACGGGGAATCACCCACAAACGAGTCAGCAACCTTCGGCTTAGGACTGAATTGGGTTGGGTACCGCGCTATCCCACCTTCAGGGAGGGATACGCCGCCGATGTCGCGCAGGCGGTCCGAATGACTGCCGGACCTGACGAACCCTGTCCGGTCGTCCAGCCACTCACAGCTTGAACATCCGTACCCAATCACCAGTCTTTTGACGCGAATGACGTCCATGCTTCCACCCGCACCGGTTCCTCTTGATTCCCAATCCCGGACCCGGCTTGTCTTCGGGTCGGGCAGTTTGGGACGTCTGGGAGCGCTGGCCCGCGAGGTGGGAATGAAACGGGTCCTATTGGTCACCGACCGGGGCATCGTGGGAGCGGGACATGCGGACCGGGCGGAGGCGTTTCTTCGGGCGGCAGGGTTGGTGGTGGCGCGATTTGCCGATGTTCGCGAAAATCCGACCACGCTGGATGTGGGAAGCTGCCTCGAAATGGCCCGGGATGAGCGCATCGATGGGTTCGTCGGATTGGGCGGGGGCAGTTCGATGGATACCGCGAAAGGGGCCAATTTCCTACTCACCAATGGCGGTGAAATGAAGGACTACTGGGGAGTGGGCAAAGCGACCTTTCCACTCCTTCCACTGATCGCCATCCCGACGACGGCCGGGACTGGAAGTGAATGTCAATCGGCGGCCTTGATTGCCGACCCCATCAGCCATCAAAAGATGGCCTGTCTGGACCCCAAGGCGGCTGCTCGAATCGCGCTGCTCGATCCGGAGTTGACGGTTTCGATGCCTCAGCGGGTCACCGCCGTTACGGGTGTGGACGCCATCGCGCACGCTCTGGAGACCGCTGTGACCACCCGGCGAACCGCCATTTCGTCCATGTATTCCCGGGCCGCCTGGGGGCACCTGATGTCGGCGTTTCCACTCGTTCTGAAAAACCCGGCGGATTTAATGGCCCGTGCGGACATGTTGCTCGGTTCGGCGATGGCAGGGCTGGCTATCGAAAACTCCATGCTTGGGGCGGCTCACTCGATGGCCAATCCGCTGACCGCCCACTTTGGCATCGCCCACGGCATTGCCGTTGGACTCGTCCTACCTCATGTGATCCGCTTCAATGCGAAATCTCCCGAGGCCCGGCGGGAGTATTCCCAGTTGGCTGCCCAACTGGAGAGTCCCGGGGCGGGCGACGATGAGGAGGGCGGAGTTCATCGCCTAGTCCATTCAGTTCACATAGCCATGCAACTCGGCGGCGTGCCGCCTGACCTTAGAACGGCAGGGGTGGAAGAGAGGCTGCTGCCGCAACTCGCTGTCGAAGCCGCCCAGCAGTGGACGGCCAAATTCAATCCGCGTTCCCTGAATGTCGCCGACTTCAGCGATCTGTATTGCGCCGCCTTTCAGCCTTTTTCGATGCAGGCGTAGGCGTTGTGATTGTGGATGCTTTCCTGGTTTTCTGCTTCGACTTTATACCAGGTGATTGCCGGGCTGGCGTTGAGCTTCAGGGCGACATTCCGGACCAAGTCCTCAACAAAAACCGGGTTCTCATAGGCCCGTTCAGTTACGGCCTTTTCGTCCTCCCGTTTGAGCAGCGAGTACATCTCGCTCGAGCCACTGGCTTCGATTTGTGAAATGAGGTCTTCAATCCAAACGATTTCCCCGGAACGGACACTGACTGTCACTTCACCCCGCTGATTGTGAGCTCCGTATTTGGAAATCGCCTTGGAGCATGGGCACAGGGTGGTGACGTTGCATTTGATGGTCAGAACAAAATCGAGTTCCTGGCCGCGCAAGGCCGCGTCAAACCGGATGGTGTAATCCATCATCCCCTCCTTGCCCGAGACCGGTGCACGTTTGAGGAGGAAAAACGGGAATTCCATTTCAAGATGGGCGTTGACCGCATGCAGGCGTTGTTGCATGGCCCGCAGGATGTCCGGGATGTTCTCGACATGAATGACGCTGCCGTGTTCGTTGAGAACCTCCACGAAACGGCTCATGTGTGTTCCCTTAAATTCCTTGGGCAGGTCCACAAAGAGACCCAGAAGGGCCACAGTGTTCTGCAATGAATCCTTCGACTTGTCGCGGACCTGGACTGGGAATCGCAAACCGCGAACACCGACCTTGTCGATGCGAAGTTGGCGAAAATCCGGCTCGCTTTGCTTGTCGGAAAGGTTTTTTCGGGACATTCCGGGAACAACCCGGGGGTCGTGCGTGGCACTTGTCATGGATAATCAGGTCGGCGTTTCCGCTCGACCGTGAAGGATCGTAACACAGTTCCCCTTTCCTGCAACGTCCCGATGGGGGGCTATGGGTAGGGGTGCTTCCAGATGGGGACCCGCTGCTTCATTCGGTCAATGAGCCAGGCCAGCGCCGCCAGGGCCTCCCCACGATGCGGGCTCCGGATTTCGACCCAGAGAGATGTTTCGCCCGCCGGAACACGTCCCAGTCGGTGCACCAGGCGGATGGATTCCACCGGCCAGCGGGCCTCCACCTCATCCAGCAGCAGGCGGAATTGATGTTCTGCCATCGCGTGGAAGGCTTCATAATCAATGCCCTCGATGGGCCTTTCCCGCTCGTTATTGCGGACCACCCCGGAAAAGCACAAAACCGCCCCGCTGGTGGACGAATCGGGTCGCAAACCCACCAGAGCGGTTTCGTCGATGGGTGATTCGCTCAGGCTCAGCCAGCGCTGCATACCTTCAGCCCCCTTGGACCGGGGGAAAGAGAGAGACTTGGGCTCCTTCGGGAAGCAGATCGGCTTCTGCCGCGTAATCCAAATGAATCGCGATCAATGTCGACGACCGAAAGGGGGCTAGCGAGGGAAAGCGCTGATATACGGCCTCCAGGAGTTCGCCGACCACACTCCCGCCCGGAACTTCAAACTCCGCGCATCGAGTGCCGGTCACCGAGGCAAAATAGGACCAGAACTGGACACCCACGGTCATGGTTTCTGGGCTGATGGAGCACCGTACACGTGCGGTCGAAGGACGCCGACGAAAGGGAGATTTCGATAGCGTTCGTCGTAGTCGAGTCCGTAGCCGACAACGAACAGGTGCGGTACGATGAATCCGACATAGTCGGCCTCGCACTCGGTTTTACGTCCGTCAGGTTTGTCCAGCAACACGCAGGTCTTGAGGCTGGCTGGATGTTGTTTGGCCAGCTCGGCTTTGACCGCACAAAGGGTCTTCCCGGTATCGAGGATGTCGTCGACCACCAGCACATGCTGATTCCGAAGGTCCAGTTTGAGGCGCTTGGTGTATTCCAGTTCCCCGGAGGAGGTTCCTCCCCGGTAGGAACTGACTCCAATCAGGTCCATGCTCAACGGAAATTCAAAATGACGAATGAGGTCGGCCAAAAACAGAATCGTTCCGTTCAGCAGGGCCACCACCACCAGGCGTTTGCCGTGATAATCCTCGGCGATCACCTTTGCCATTTCGGTGACGCGATTCCGGATCTTTGGCGCTGAAATCAGCAACTGTTCGATGTCTTCCGAGTAGGGTGCAGGGACCCGTGCGCGGGAAGGGGAGACCAGGATCGGCGGGCTCAGACGGGAGGAGGAGTTCATAATACGGTCACCAAAGAAAGGATTCCTGATGGGCCACAGGAGTCTTGCCATCGAGTAACTCGGCCTTCCATGCCTGAATCTCGCCCGCCGTCTGATAGGCGGTTCCGGTGAGCGAGAGGCCGTCCCAATGGCTGCCGGGAAACCAACCGGGGGTGAGTTCCTTCTCCAGAATGATGGGTTCCGTGGCCCCTGGCTTCATGGTCCTCAGATAGAGGCGAAGGTGCACTTTGTGTCCTTCGGGTAATGTACCGCGCCAACAAACGTCATAACGAATCCCGGAAACCTGGTTGGGACGTTTTCTCAGGATGGCCTGATAGGCGTCCCGTTCATAAAGGCCGGGGGAGAGGGAATGACGACCTTCCGAATCCAGCAGATGGGGCAATACCTTGAGAATCCGGGGTTCAGAGGCCGACGCGATGAAGAGCCAGCCGCAGGACAGGAAGAATGGCAAAAGGCGTCGCATGCGCCTCGTCAGAATCTAGAGACCATTGGGCTTCGGCAATGGCAATTCACCGGGTTGGGGCTGAAAAACAGGTCGTCGAGCTGCTTCCTCGGCGGATTTTGACCTGCGGACAGGCCCCGCAGCATTCCCGGTTCCGTCCCCAAACAATTCGTTTCGTTGAGCCCGACCCAGGGCACCGGCTGAACCCGCAGTCGCCGGGCGTGGACCGGATTCAGAGACGGAATCAACGTGATCAAACAATCGTTCCAGCCGCTCGCGTCGGCTATCGAGTCCATTGTTGCCGACTCCGGCACGGGTCTCCTGATCCGTCGACCCCGCATTGATGTCCAGTCCCGATGATCTGAACATCTCGTCGAACCGGTTGGCACGCTCCCGGTTTTCACGGGTGTTTTGGGTGGCATAGCCGTTACCGGGGGCTCCATTGAAGTCGGTCGAGGTCCCGCGAGATCGGTTGTCCCAATCAAGGAATGAGCCGACATCCGTGGCATTGCGCAGGGCCCATCCCTCTGTCCGCGCACGTTCGCCTCGATCCCCGCGTGCGGGAGCGGTATCGAGGAACCCTCGACGAGCTCCTGCATCGCCCGACTCGTCCGAAAATAATCCCTGCGAATCTCCCCGCCGGTCCTTCTTTGACCCGGGATGCAGAATGTCGTCCATCGCCTTTTTCTGAAGCACACTTCTGGGAAGCGAGCTCGTGGGCTCGAAAGTAGCACTGTCGAAGGTCGTCGCCGAAGGCCCGAACGCCGATCCAGGATCGGAATCCCCAAACATCCAATGCCGACGGCGGTCCATTTGCTCCCAAAGGCGCTTCTGAGTCCCGTAGTCGATGGACGGTGCGACTGGATTTACCGAGCTCGGACGTGACAACTCCGAGGACGATTTCCACCAACTGCCGTTGTCCAACAAATCCCGGCTCGACCATCCCGAATTCCCCGAGGCCTCCGATTCTGGAGTCGAGGTCTTGGAGTCTAAACTCGATTTGTCGCCCCCGGCTGCCAGAGGGGCGGACTTCGAAGAGGCAGCGCTGATGGAAGCCGGTTCCGATGCCGCAAGGCTGAGGCCGGAAAGCAGGCAAATGAGACCGCCCGCCCACCGGAAGCTGCTCCGAGGACCATTGGAAACGGGAGCTGCAGACTTCATAGGCTTCAAGTAGCTGTTTCCAGCCAATTCGTCAAAGAATCGTGCTGCGGATGGTCCATTGGGTTTACAGGCGCGGGATGCGGATCCGAAGTGGAAGCGGCGTCCCGCCGCTTTGGGTCTTGCGGACAGCCCATTGGCTTCGGTCCTGCGGACGGCCCATTGGCTTCGCCTTTGCGCAACTGGTGTGGTTCGAACCGCCTAAGGCTCGGTGGGAGCATCAGCCTACAAATATTGCTGATATTCAATGATTTACATCGGAAATGTCCAAAGCCGTGGTAGGGCGAACCTCCTGGTGAGCCGCGGCGGTTCGGATCACCTCTGACTGCACCTAACGCTCATTGCGTTTTCGCGGCTATTTCGCCCCCGGGCCTGCGCACCGGGTGAGTTCGAAGAATCTCGATTAACGCAGCGGCTATCTTTTTGAAGGCTTGTCCTGCCGGGCTGTTAGGGTGTGCCACCACCACCGGTTGCCCGGCATCGCCACCTTCCCGAATAGCCGGGTCAATGGGAACCTCCCCCAGAAACGGAATGCCTTTGCGCCGGGCTTCGTCGCGGGCACCACCACGTCCAAAGATGTCCACCCGGCTTCCGTCCGGGGCTACGAAGCCGCTCATGTTTTCGATCAAGCCCAGCAAGGGAACCTGGACCTTTTCAAACATGGCCATCCCTTTGCGAACAACCCCGAGGGAGGCCAGTTGAGGGGTTGAGACGATGACTCCGCCATCGAGGGGGACTGTCTGACACAGGGAGAGTTGTGCATCCCCGGTGCCCGGGGGCAAATCAATCAGGAGATAGTCCAATTCTCCCCAGGCAACTTGGTGGACAAACTGTTGGATGGTTTTTTGAATCATCGGTCCACGCCACACGACCGGCTGGTCCTGCCCGATGAGGAGTCCGATGCTCATCAACCGAACGCCGTGAGCCATCGGGGGCATGAGCCGCTCATCGTCTGTCAGGGTGGGCCGATCGTTCTGCCCCATCATCAACGGAATACTGGGTCCGTAAATGTCGGCATCGAGAAGTCCGACGCGCGCCCCCGTTTGTGCCAGGGCACAGGCCAGATTGACCGCGCAGGTCGACTTCCCAACACCTCCTTTGCCGGAAGCAACGGCTATCCAGCGCTGGACGCCCGAGACCGGTGCCGGAGTTCCCCCTTTGGAAGGCGCGGTCGATGCCTGGCCGACAGGAACCCGTAGTTGGACATGGGCATCAGTCAATCCCGGGAGTTGGTCCCGGAGGGCCAGCCGGGCGGCATCGGCGATTTTCTCGCCCAATTCACGATTGGGTGTGGTCAACTCAACCAGGACCCCGATGGCGGTTCCATCGATTTGAACCTCTTTGATGAGCCCGAAGGAGACAATATCCCGGCTGTAACCGGGATACTTGACCGTGCGAAGGGCGGTGAGCACCTGTTCCTGCGTGATGTCAGCCATGAGCGCCGAAGCTGCCCTAAATGAAGCGGTGAGCAAGCCAGAGAAGCAGCGCTATTTCTTGAAGTCGTCGAAATAGTCCCGAACGGAGTTCTGGTAAGCCTTGGGAACCTGGTCCTGACTGAGCGCTGCCTGGGCATCCACCTGGGCGGACGCAACGGCCTCTGAATAGGTTACCTTGCTGGTCCCCTTCAGGCTCAGCCCCTTGATGGTGACCGATGGCATGGCAGCGCCCGGCTGCATGGAACCCTTGATTTTGGTCGGCACCAAGCCCTGGGGCAGGTTGGAGTCGCGGTCCGTTTGACCCTTACCCGCCTGATCCGGGCGTTTTACACCTGAATTGTCCCAAAGATCATCGATTTGATCCGGCAGACTCCAGGCACTGGAGGATGCCCAGGTGCCGACCCCTTTGCCGCCCTTGTTCTTGCTGCCCGACCCGGGAACTCCTCCTGGCTTGTTGCAATCCGACCAGAGCATTCCGTTGCCAATCGACATTTGAGCCTGCTGCAGGCTGGCCATGGCCGCCTCCATGGCCTGCGCATCCGCCAATTGGTCCATGAGCTCCTTCAGTTCCTTCTGTGCCTCCGCCAGCGCTTTTTCGCCGTCCCCGGGTTTGCCGTCCTTCATCTGATCCAGCGCCTTTTGAAGCTTCTCGGGTACTTTGCCATACGGCTTCGCCGGTGCGAGCGCCTTGGATACTTCGGCGGCGTGTTGGGGTGTCATCCGGCCTTGGGTCAACTCTTTTCGGATGGCCTCCAGCGACCGGACCGCGGCTTCCACCTGTCCATTCTTGAGCTGTTCGGCGAGGTCTTTGCCGACCGTTTCCGAGGCCTGATTTTTCATTTCCGCAAGGGCCTGCGACATGGCCGCCATCTTGTTGAGGTCCATGTCGGCGGTCTTCAAATCCTTCAGAAAGTTTTCGACCTGAGCCGCGCTCAGGGCTTGGGCAGCAGCTTCCAAGCTGGGTATCGGGGCGCCCATCGATGCTGCCTTTTGAGCCAGTTGACTGGCTTGCTGGGCCAGTTTCTCCCGCTGTTCGGCTGCGGCTGGCGTGTTGTCCCCGGAGACTCCTTTGGCCGCTTCCTGAAGTTTTTCCATGTCCTTCTTCAGTCCTTGGAGGGCATCGGGTTTGGAGGCCATTTCGCCCAATTTTTGGCTGAGTTCCTCCATCTTTTTCTGCTCTGTGGAACCTCCGGCTTCCGATCCCTTGTCGCCGGACCGCGCTGCCTCTGCCATTTTCTTGAGGGCTGGATTGCGCTGAAGCCCGGCGGCCTCCCGATTGACGTCGTCCGTCACCTTGGCCAGGTCCTTGAGGGCATCCTCCCGGGTCAGTTTGGCGGTGCTCAACCGCGCAGCCAACTCACCGGTCTCGGCCAATACCCGACGGGGTGCTTCCATGACGGGCGGACGCTGCTCCAGTTGTCGCTTGACCAATCCGGCCAACTCTTTGCCCGCATCCTTGATCAAGCCAGCGTCCTTCTTTGCCTGCCGTTGCGACGGTGCCTGATAGGCGGGAGCGAAGGCGAGGGCAAGGATTACCAGCCAGGCACCGACCGCACACGATGCGGTCGATGGGATTTTGAAAGGAAGGACTTTCGCCAACTGAATCCCGGCAGCCGCCGCTTCAGCATCCCGGACGACCAATGGTTGCCAGGCACCTGTACCGCTGCCCCTTGAGGCCGCCCGTTCAGACAGGTCGAGGGCGGTGGCCAACCGTTGCTGCAGTCCATGCTTCTCATCCAACCACCGGGCGGTGACCAAACGACTGGACTTCCGCCATCCGTAAATGACAGCTCCCGCTGCTGGAGCAAGGGCCGCTGCGGCCCACAACCACCGAACCGACGAAGGCGGCAGGGAGGCCAGCTTCCAAAGCGCGACCCCGACGGAACCGATGCCCGCACCCGCGAGAAGTCCCCACCATGCCCCGGTCCAAGCTCGAACCAGACGCCTTCGGCGGTCGGTCCGAAGAAGGGTCGATTCGAGGGCGGGAAGGGCACTCACGGGATAAAGCTAGCCGGGCTTTTATATCAGGAAAGTCGAAAACAGACAGTTACTGGCGTTCATATTCCCCCTTTTCCACCCGCTTTAAAACGGTGAAACCTGCCTTTTTTGCGTCGGTGATCGACAACGGCTTCATCAGTGAGGGGGTCGAAAAGCCGGAAATAATCTTTCGAATCGGCTTTTTGCAGGCGGGACAGGCCGTCAGCGGAGGTGCGGATAGCGGTCGACGCAAAGTGAACCGTCCGCCACATGCTGCGCAGTTGCCGTCGCACAACTCATATTCGTAGACTGGCATGAATAAACTCCGTTTCAATCTGACTCAACCGTCACCCCTGATCCAGTAAAGCTATTTCGGAAACACGACACTAGGCTTGATCAAACAGGAGCATCAGGTACGCGGTGAAAAGAAGCAGGTGAACGCACCCGGGTAGCACATTGGTTCGTGGAAGTGAAAACGTCAGCATGCTCGTCACCAGGGTCAGAAGGAGCATCACCATTTCGGATGGATCAAGTCCCAGCACCAGGGAGCGACCCGTCAAGAGTGACACAGCAATCACCAGCGGAATGGTCAAACCGATGGAGGCCAGCACCGAGCCCAGGAGAACGTTGACGGAACGTTGAAGCCGGTTGGAAAGTGCCGATTGGATCGCCGCAATCGATTCGGGCGTCAGTACGAGGATGGCCATCAACAGGCCGCTGAGAGCTTTGGGAGCTCCCAGTTTGAGGACGATGGCGTCCAAGGGGACCGCCATTTGTTTGGCCAGGAGCACCAAGGGCACCCCGTAGGCCAGTAACATGGCACCGTGATACGCCGTGGGACGCGGACGAAAACGAGGCCCGACCGGATGGGCCACAGGTTCCTCCGGCATGACGAAATAGCCCCGATGACGCCGATTTTGGACGAAGAGAAAAGCGGAGTAGACCGCCACCGACATCAACGAAAGAAACACCATCTGAAAGGTCGACAGAAAAGGGCCGGGTGCGGAACGCGTGAAATTCGGAAGCACGAGTCCCATGACGGTCAACGGCAGGATCAAGAGGAGGAAGGCATTGGCGCTCTGCAGGTTGTAGGCTTGTTCGCGGTGACGTAGACCTCCCAACAGGATGGCCAGCCCAAGGAAGCCGTTTAAGACGAGCATCACCACGGCAAACATGGTGTCCCGGGCCAGGGTCGGCTTGGGGACACCCGTGGACATGACAAAGGCCACCATGGCGACCTCCAGCCCGGTGATGGCCAGGGTCAAGAGTAAGGTTCCCGCCGGTTCCCCGAGTCGGTGGGCCAGTTCGTCGGCATGCCGGACGATGGCAATGGCAGCCGTCAGAATGACGCTGCAGATCACCGCCAGAAGCAGGAGGAGCACGGCGGGTTGGTCCAGGCTGGCCTCAATGAGACCATGCCCTAGAAAAGCCGCGAGCAGGGTAGCCACCGCCAAGGCCCACGGCCATTCGCGCCACCAGGGTTCGGGAGGCAGCGTTGAGGGGGCGGTTACCATGACCGGATGCCTTTCACCGCATTGCGCCGGAGTCCTGCGACCGTAACGGATTGAAGATAGCCGGTTGTGGAGATAAAGTTCGGGAACCGGGTGATCGTTGAATGAGCCATGAGCGTCGGAAGGTTAGACTCCAATCGGTTTCAGGAAAGTTCCGAATCGAATGCTGCCCGGGAAGCGGATGTGAAGCCGTTTCAGACGGTAAAAGGTGTCTGCCATGGCCTCGTTACTTTGGTAAACAGGGTTTCTTGACGCATTCCCTCACCCGATTAAACTCTGTAGCATCCGAACTACGCTAACATGCGTCCCGCGAAAGGGGCTTGTGTGGCCGGTTCAAGCGACGATACCACCTTACAATGAGCGCAGTAGTAGAACCGCCGGCCCCGTCTTCCCCGTCCCAACCACGGCCTCCCGCCAAGATTACCGAAGCCGTGATCCGGTTGGCGGGCAATTCCCAGGATGGCATCCAAGCCATCGGTGGTTTCCTTGCCCGACTTGCCGGACGCAGTGAGCAGGAGGTCATGACCTTCATGACCATTCCCTCGACCATTTCCGGGGGACCTTCCATTTTCCAGGTTCGAGTCGGCTCGGGTGAAGTTCTCACCTCGGGCGACGAAGCGGACTTGCTGATGGCCTTTTACCAGCACAGCTACAACGACCATCTGTCCTCGCTCAAGCCCGGCGGCATCGTGATTTACGATTCGGACCACGTGACCGAACTCAAGCCCGAGAACTTGGAAAAGTACCGCCATATCGGCGTCGCCATTTCCAGCCTGACGGTGGAAGCCATTGGTGGAACCGGTCGGGACAAGGGCAAGAACGTCTTTGCGTTGGGCCTTCTGGCCAAGATGTTCGACCTGAACATTCCGAAATTGACCCGGCTGCTCGAGGAACGTTTTGCCTCGAAGGATGCCAGCGTATTGACGAACGCCATGAACGCGTTCAATGCCGGTTACAATTACGAGCTGGCGACGGCAGCCCAGTTGTTCCAATTCCAACCGGGCCAGAATGTCGGACAGGCACAAGTCGTGATGAGTGGCAATGAGGCCCTCGCTTGGGGCCTCATCGCCGCAGGCGTTCGCTTTGGAGCCGGTTATCCCATCACCCCCTGGTCGGATATCATGGAGTTGCTCCGCCGCGAGCTTCCCAAGTACGGGGGAATGTTTATTCAGTGTGAGGACGAGATCGCCTCCATTTCCATGGCCATCGGCGGCAGTTATGGTGGACGTGTGGCTGTCACCGGTTCTTCCGGTCCGGGAATTTCGCTGAAGACCGAAGCTTTGGGCTGGGCGGTGATGGCAGAAATGCCGCTGATTGTTGTGGATGTTCAACGCGGTGGGCCCTCCACGGGCATGCCGACCAACATTGAACAATCCGACCTCAACATCGCCGTCTTCGGTGGCCACGGTGATAGTCCGCGAGTGGTTGTGGCCCCTGCGACCGTTGAAGATTGTTTCTATACCGCCATCGAAGCGGTGAATGTCGCCCGAAAGTTCAGTGTTCCCGTGATTATCCTGACCGATCAGGGTATCGCCACCCGGATTGAGGCCTTCCGGTTGCCCGACCTTCAAAAACTGGTTCAAGACATTTCTCCGGACCTTTCAGCGGTGGCAGACCATCGTCCCTACGATTTGACTGCGCCCAACGGTGTGACCCGGCATCTGGCGCCGGGTACCCGGGTGGCCAGCGGCAAATACCCGGTGGTGACCGGATTGGAACATGACGAGTTGGGTCACCCCACTGGTTCCGGCAAGTTGCATACGGCGATGACCTCCAAGCGCCGGAACAAACTCCGTCGTTTGGCCGACAAGATTCCGTTGCCGACGGTTTTCGGGTCGGATCACGGCAACGTGTTGCTGGTCAGTTGGGGGTCCAGTCAGGGCCCTGTTCAGGAGGCGGTCAAGTATGCGCAAGCGGAAGGAATTTCCGTCTCGTCGGTTCACATCAAGTACGTCAACCCGCTGCCCAACGGTCTCGATGCCATCTTCTCCCGCTTCACTCATGTGCTTGTGGTGGAGTTGAATGACGAGGGACTTTACGGATTCGGCGGTCAGATGACGGCCCTCCTGCGCTCCCGCTACTGCGATCCAAAGATTGTGGGGCTGACCAAATCCGATGGATTGACCTGGAAGATTCGTGAAATCCTCGAACGCGTCCATACGCTAACCACCAAGGCCTAAACCTCCGTTGAACCCAGGGCTCGTTCAATCGAATCCTGAATCCAAATCCCTTTTCGAATTTACTCCATGAGCTCTCTTCAATTTCCGTTCGACGTTCTGTCCCGCACCGGGGCGGCCGCGAGCCTTCCCGCCCCGGCGGTCATCCTCGACCAAGACCGCAAGCCGTTGACCAAGAAAGAGGTTTCGGCGGACCATCCCACCTGGTGCCCGGGATGTGGTGATTTTTCGGTTTTGGCGTTGTACTTCAAACTGATCGAACGCCGTAAAATCTGGCACGAAAAGATCACCACCGTGGCTGGCATTGGTTGCTCGAGCCGCTTCCCTTACTTTGTTCAGGCCCACGGAGCCCATTACATTCATGGACGGGCACTTCCGTTTGCCACGGGTGTCTCCCTCAGTCGTCCTGATTTGCATGTCTTTGTCTTCGGCGGAGACGGCGATGCCTTCTCGATCGGCGGCAACCATTTCGTTCATGCCGCCCGAAAAAACGTCAAGCTGACCTACGTGGTCATGGACAACCAGGTGTACGGATTGACCAAGAAGCAGACGTCACCGACATCGCCGATTGGATACAAGTCCAAGACCGATATTTGGGGTGCAGCCGACCGGCCGCTCAACCCCATGAAGCTCGCCATCACCGCTGGGGCGACGTTTGTGGCCCGGACCACGGCGACCAACCCAAATCATGTCTTGGAAATGATGGAAGCCGCCATGGACCATGATGGCTTTAGTTTCGTGGAATGCCTAAGCGAGTGCGTCGAGTTTTACGAGGGCGCTTTTGATGCCGCCAACCCCCGGAAAGGTGGCAAGTTCGAGCTCATTTCCAAAGAGCACGACGTTACGGATGAGTACGCGGCCTACAAGCTCGCTGACGCGCCGTGGCCAGGGCAATTCGGTATTTTCTACAAGGCGGCGAAGCCGACCAAGAATCAAAACGAGGCCAAGATCATCTCCGATCATCGGGCCAAAGTCGCCGGACAGGCCGACTGGCAGATTCTGCAAAAGAGCTTCGACCGGATGAAGTAGTTGGTTGCGGGCCACCTTGCGTGGCCCGCCTCTGCTTTCCAATCTCTCGGTCGACTTGAATCCGCTAGTAGCGGATAAGAGAGTGAACCGGGGTGCCTGCGATTCGTAGGCGTCCCTCAAGGGCTTCCAGTTCGATTAAGAAGCCGGCTCCGACAATCTTTGCCTCCAGGCGGTTGAGGAGGTCGATGGCTGCGGCAGCCGTTCCGCCAGTAGCCAGGAGATCATCGAGCAACAAAACTCGCTCGCCCGGTAGAATGGCGTCCGTATGGATGGCGACGGTCGCTGAGCCGTATTCCAAATCGTAGCTCTGCTCGTGGGTATTCCAGGGGAGCTTGCCTTTCTTCCGAACTGGAATAAATCCGGCTCCCAACTTCACTGCGGCAGCGGCGGCGAAGATGAATCCTCGCGCATCGATGCCAATGATTTTGTCGACCGAACCCGCCGGAAACCCGGCCACGAGCAGGTCGATGGCACCTCGAAACAGGCGGGGATCGGCAAGGACGGGGGTGATGTCCTTGAATTGGATTCCCGGTTGGGGGAAATCAGGGACATTGCGAATGGCGGCTTCCAAATCGGCGGCGGTAACGGTGGGCATCCACCCGCTTTGTGCCGACTGGAAAGCTCCGGGTCAAGTCCCTGCCAACGGGAAAAAGTGGACAAACCCCGGACGGGCGCGGAGTTCTTCCGGGGTCCAACCTGCCTGACGGAGACTTCGAAGACTCAGGGCATCGGCTCGCTTGGCCAGTCGAACCCCGTTGGTGTCGAACCAGAGGGGGCAGTGGTAGTAGGAGGGAGGCGTCAAACCAAGGGCGCGTGCCAGCAGTATCTGGCGGGCCGTAGAAATCAAGAGGTCCGCTCCCCGAACCACCTCGGTCATGGCCATGTCGCTATCATCGACAATACAGGCCAATTGGTAGCTGGGCAGTCCATCCTGCCGCCACACAATAAAATCGCCAAAGTCCTTTCCGGCGACGAGTGGCACCTTTCCCACTGCCCCATCGACAAACGAACATTCTTCTCCATCGGGAACCCGGAACCGCCAATTCGAGCGAATGGGTTCCCTCGAGTCCTTGTCGGGCAGGCAATTCCGACATGTCCCGGGATAGATGGGCTCATCATCCGCCGCATGGGGGGCGCTTACCGCCGTCTGAACATCCCGGCGAGTGCAGCGACAGGGGTAAAGCCAACCGCCTTGGCGCAGTTTGGAAAAAGCCGCGGCATAGTGCGATTGTCGCTGACTCTGCCGGTAGGGACCGAAAGGACCACCAATATCCGGACCCTCGCTCCAGTCCATGCCAAACCACCGAAGGTCATCCATTTGGGCTTGTGCAAACTCAGGTCGGGCGCGGCTCGCATCGAGATCGTCGTCCCGGAGGACCAATGTTCCGTTGGCCATGCGCGCCCGCTCGAATGCCCACCAAAACGTCCGGGCATGTCCGAGGTGAAGATAGCCGGTGGGTGAAGGGGCCAGCCTCCCACGGTAACCTGTTCTCATTGGCTTCAAGTATGGATCGGCTCGTTGCCGGCCAGCCAGGGACGAAAAGGGGGAAGGGGACGGCCCAGCCAACCTGCCAGTCTCTCGCAATTTAATGAAACGTCCGGAGCGCGGGGCGGGCCGACATGATCGGCGAGGGTCACGGGGACAACCTGGGGACGGATCGCCGGATAATGGCGGGCGATCTCGGTGGCAATTTGCCACCGCGAGAGCCGCTCCGGCCCCGCCAAATGAACAACACCATGGTGTCCGGTGTGGATCAATTCCCAGGTCCAAAGGGCTGTCTCACTGGCCGCAATCGGACAACGGTACTCATCCACGAAGGCCGGTACCGGACGTCCTGCCTTCCACCCGTTGACCATTTCCTCATTGAAGGAACGATCACCCGTCAGCGAATGACCATAGTTAAGCGACGTCCGGATTACCAGGGAGTTAGGATAGCGGCTGACGGCCTTTTCGGCTTCCCATTTGGTGTGACCGTAGACATTTACCGGATGTGGCTTGTCGGTCTCGACATAACCGCCCTGAAGCCCATCAAACACGAGGTCGGAAGAAAAGAACACGAATCGCCCGGTCGACAGGCGATCGATTAAACGGCAAGTGACCTCGACATTCTGGCGAAAGGCTTGAGCGGGGTCCGCCTGGCAGGCCCCCGTCCGACTCAACGCCGCACAATGGATGATCAACTCGGGACGTTCCCTTTCAAACAGTTGATCGACGTCGTGGGCATTCGCCAAATCCACCACCTGTCGGGTCAAAGCACGGACCCTCCATCCGGGGGCTGCTCCCGCTTCCGCTGCCTGGACCAGTTCATGACCGATCAACCCGGATGCGCCTGTGATCCACGCGAGGGGGAGATCGTTGGAATGAGACGTCGGCATTGCAGGGACCGAAGGCGCTTCAGGGCTTGGGGGGCGGTCCGGAGCTGGCCCGAATGACCAACTCGGCTGCAAGACGACGCGATTCGGCAGGCTCACCTCGGAGAAGACGGGCCATTAAATCCATGGCGATGGCTCCAAGGCGCAATTTCGGTTGGCGGACTGTCGTCAACGGTACCCGAAAATACTCGCTGACCAGGATGTTTCCAAACCCGACCACGCTCAGGTCCTCGGGAAGTCGAAGCCCCTGATTCAGAAGCGCATCGGCAGCACCGATGGCAACCAGGTCATGGGCGCACTGAAGGGCGGTGGCCCCCGATCGGTCCTGGGCAAACTTCAGGGCGGCGGCGACCCCTTCCTCCAGGGTGGCTCCCGCATGGTAGACCAGCGAGTCTCCGTCGGTCAGGCCAGCTTCGCGACATGCCCGACGGTAGCCTTCAAGGCGTTCCTGAGCCCAGGGTGCCACCAGGGGACCAGCGAAAAACGCGATGCGCCGATGGCCTAATTCGATGAGATGTCGGGTGGCAGCCTGACTGGCATTGATGTCGTCTGTTTCGACCGCAGTAAATTCCTGGCAAAATGGCGCCCGGTGTCCCAATAGGACAGTCGGAATCTTTCGGGAAATGAGCTCCTGGTAGACCGGAGCAGTGGTTTCGTAACGGTACACCGGGCTGATGAAAATCCCGTCCACGCGACGCTGCATCAACCGTCGCAAGACGGCCTCCTCACGGTCGGGACGGTTCAGGGAATGCATCAAGATGAGGTGGTACCCCAGCTCAAATGCCCGCTCTTCCAGCGAATAGATGATACGGGCGTTGACCGGATTGGTGGTGGTGGAGAGGACCAAGCCCAGAAGCTGGGTCTTGCGACTGCGGAATCCCTGGGCGCTGATGTCCGGGACATAGCCCATACGCTGCGCCAGTTCACGGATTCGAAGCTTGGTCGCTGCCGCCAGATCGGGTTGATCGCGTAGGGCCTTGCTCACGGTCATGGTTGAGACCCCTGCCGCCGCTGCGATATCTTTTAGTCGGACCATGTTCGTGAAAAACTGCGCTTAGACGTTGGAACCGCTCCAGCCAAACTTTTCCCGAAGCGTTCCGAAAAAATTGGTTCCCTCCAGCCGGAGAAGTCGGACTGTCCGTGAGCTTCGCCGGATGGTGATGATATCGCCCTCGGAAAGTTCGGTCTGCTGCTGGCCGTCTGCGGCAAATGTGGCAATCAAGCGGCTGCTCACCAGTTTGACCTTGAGAACCGCGTTCAAGTTGACCACCAGGGGGCGAATGCTGAGGGTATGAGGGCAAATGGGGGTCAGAATCAGGACTTCAGCATCCGGACTGACAATGGCACCACCGGCCGCCAGCGAGTAGGCGGTCGATCCGGTCGGTGAACTCGCAATCAAGCCGTCACAGCGATACCGGGTCAGGAGTTCGTCATTGACGCTGACCTCCAGTTCGATCAATCGGGAGGTGAGTCCTCGTCCGATCACAAAATCATTGAGAGCGGACTGAATGGTCCTGCTGCTCCCGCATTCCAGTTGAGCTTCAATCAATGCCCGTTCATCCACAGTAAAAGCCCCGTGGCTGATCTTCTTGAGGGCGTCCGCCAGACGGTCTGATGGGACGGCGGTGAGGAATCCGAGATTGCCGGCATTGATCCCCAGGATCAGGACGGGCAAACCGGCAACCTCACGGGCAACCCGGAGCATGGTTCCGTCACCCCCAAAAACGAGGAGGAGATCACAATCCCGGGCCAGGTGCGCAATGCTTTCCGCCACCGGAATCGACGATTCGACGAACGAGGCCGTCACCGGGTCGCACGTCACGCGATGGTGGAGCGACTCCAACAACCCGATGGCCCGCCGGACGATGCGGGCGGCCGCAGGGCGGTCCGCATTCGCGACCAATCCAATGTGGCGGATAAGATGGGCAGTTTTCTTCACAACGAGCCGGTTTCCACCGACAACGCCCGCCGGGCCTCCTTGGACTCCAGCCAGACCAGAAATTCACGATTTCCAGCCGGACCGGGCAGGGGAGATTCGGTGACGCCCCGCCATCGTACCCCAGAAGCTTCCCGCCCGACAAATGCTTCCAACTCGGAAATCACCCGGGCATGGATGGCCGGGTCCGTGATGACGCCCTCTCCCCGGTCCACTTCTTCCCGACCTGCCTCAAACTGCGGTTTGATCAACGCCACCACCGAACCGCGGGATGCCAGCAAACCCCACGCAGCGGGCAGGATCAATCGAAGGGAGATGAAGGAGCAATCGATACAGATGAGGTCAAACGGAATGAATCCGGGCCCAAATGATGTCGGAGTCAGGTGCCGTGCGTTGGTTTTCTCCATCACGACCACCCGGGGATCGGTTCGCAGTCGCCAGATCAATTGGCCCTGTCCAACATCCACCGCCCAGACCCGGGCAGCTCCCCGCTGAAGCAGGCAATCGGTGAATCCTCCGGTGCTGGCCCCCATGTCGAGGGCCCGACGACCCGTTACTTCGAGTCCAAAATGAACTAAGGCGTGCTCTAGTTTGCCTCCTCCGCGGCTTGCAAACCGTTCACCATGAACCACCTCCAAAACCGAGTCCAACGCCACTGACTCGCCGGCCTTTCGACCCACCTGGCCATTGATGCGGACCTGGCCAGCCATGATCAACCGTTGGGCGCGGGTGCGGGATTCGCACAAGCCCCGGTCCACCAGTGCCTGGTCCAGTCGATGCTTCACGGTCTCGGCGAAGGTTCATCCGCTGCGTCTTTGGTTCCAAGTGGAATCGGGGGCGATAAATTCGACTGAGGAAGTCACTGCGAGTTTAGAACAGGAATTGCTTCACCTGGGTTCTTGGTGTTTCCTAAAACCTCGATGGATGCCCGCGAAGCCTATATTGCCCTCAACCTGATTGAAAATGTCGGTCCGGCGCGGCTGCGGCATTTGGAGGAAGCATTCGGGGACCCGGTCTCCATTCTTCAGGCCAGTCGGAGTCGATTGTTGCAGGTGGAAGGCATTGGGGAAGAGACAGCCACATCGATCTCGGAATGGCGGTCCAACGTGGACCTCGATGGCGAACTTCAACGTTCGGAGGAATTCGGCTGCCGGATTATTACCCGCATGGACCCGGAATACCCCTCGTCCCTGAAGGAAATCTATGATCCGCCCATTGTTCTTTATGTGAAAGGGGCGCTATTGCCGCAGGACAACCGGGGGGTGGCGGTGGTCGGCTCCCGTCAAACGACTTCTTACGGAATGGAAGTGGCCCGAAAGCTGGGCTACCAACTCGCCTATGCCGGAGTCACCGTCGTCAGCGGGGGAGCACGGGGAATCGACACCGGTGCCCACTTGGGTGCTTTGGCAGCAAAAGGGAGAACCATCGCCGTGCTTGGGACCGGCATCAATCTGGTCTTTCCGGCGGAGAATTCAGAGTTATTCCGGCGAATCCCGGAGTCGGGTGCCTTGGTGACCCAATTCCCCTTCAATCGGTCGGCCGACAAACAAAGTTTTCCGATTCGCAACCGCATCGTGGCTGGAATGACCATGGGAACGGTGGTGGTTGAGGCGAATCTGACCAGCGGTGCCTTGATCACCGCCAATTTTGCCACCGACTACGGACGTCAAGTGTTCGCCGTTCCCGGTCGAATTGATTCCCCTCGCAGCCGTGGCTGCCATGACTTGATCAAAAAAGGGGCGAAACTTTGCGAAGGTGTGGAGGATATCCTTTCGGAGTTTGAATACCTCTTCCCATCCATGCCGACATCGGCACCGGGACCAGGGTCATCAGCCCCTTTGACCGATAATGAACAGCGGGTTTTGGATGCGTTGGCCAATGGCGAGGAACAAAGTACCGATCAGGTCATCCATGCGACCGGTCTGGCTCCGGGTGCGGTTTCGGTTGCCTTGCTCAGTTTGGAACTGAAGCGCCGGGTGCAGCAACTTCCCGGTAAACTCTTTGTGCGGAGAGAAATCGTTCAGTAGCCTTGCAGCATGTACTCGCTTCGGTTCTCCAAAGCCTGGGTGACAACTCTGGCCGTCCTCCTGGCCCTGGGGGGCATCCCCGCCCGGGGTGTCACCATCCCCGCCACCTACGCACTCCCGTCGTCCGCCGCTATTCTTTCGCAGCCTGGGTTCACCTGGCGAATCTCACAGGTCAATGAACCGAGTCCCGACCAACTGGCATGGAGCGAGGCCCAGTTGGCGGGATTCAAAGGGACGAACCAAGCCGATATCAGCGCTCAAGGCGCTGCGGATGGTCCGGGGCGACGTTTGGTTCCGGCAACCGCGCCCATCGAGTTCACCATTTCCTCAACGATTAATCTCAGTACCACCGATGGAGGAAGTCTCGGCCAGTTTGCACCCGACCTTCAGATGCCGGGGCTGCCTTCGGTGACCCAACGAAACGACAACATCGCTGCCCTTGTATTAACCTACCTGGAGCTCCCCGTGGGCACGACCACCCTGGTGGTTAACAGTCAGGGAGGCTTTCGCCTCAACATCGGAGGGGTTGTTCCGATCGACGCGTTTGGTTCCACAGCGGTGACGGTGGGGGAATTCAATGGCACCCGGAGCGCTGGCGATACCCTTTGTCCCGTGACAGTCACCAAAGCGGGCCTGTATGCCGTCCGGCTATTGTTCGAACAGGGCACGGGCGATGCCCAGGTGGAGTTTTATTCTCAGGTGGTCTCAGGTGGGAGCACCAATGCCGTCCTGATCAATGATGTCGCCAATGGCGGGTTGCGGGCCTTTCGATCGGTCCTCACCCAGGCAGCCGCTCCCTACGCTTCATCCCTCGTGCCACTTCCGGATGAAACCGGGGTTGCACCGCTTCCCACCGTCACCGCGACCCTCGTCGATGGTCCGACGGCGCTCGAAACGTCCAAGGTTTCGATGACCTTCGACGGACTGCCGGTCACACCCAAAATCACTCGTTCCGGTCGATTGACCACCGTGGCCTACTCTGTCCCAAGTCTCCTGGCGGCGGACTCATCCCACACGGCCACGGTCACGTACTTCGATGGAGCAGGCCTGGTCACCATTCCTTGGTCCTTCAGGTCGACGGGTGCGGTCACGTTGCCACCGGAGTCAGCGGTCAACCCCGACCCCACCCAACCGGGTTTCCAGTTCAATCTCTTTGCCAACGCCACCAATCCCACCGGCGACACCGACGCAACCGAGAATGTGGAGTGGGCTTTGAATGGGCGACTGACCGACGGGGGCGGGAATCCCTTTCCGAACAACGCTGACATTTCGGCCGTCGGGGCTGCTTCCAGTCCGGCACCGGCGCTTTCCGTTTCGAACGCCCCTGCTGCTTTTGTCATACCCAAGGTCATTAACTTGGGAACGGGAGGTCTTGGAGAGTTTCCCGTCGACCAGCAAATCCCGGGGCTGCCCGCCACCGACGGAAGTACGGATGGAGTCGAGGCCGAAGTGTTGACCTATGTCCAACTCCCGACCGGATTGACCACTTTGGGAATTGGCACCCCGGATGTGTTCCATGTCTATGTCGGGTCTCGCGATTATACCCGGGCGGTGCAGGCGGGACGAAATCTTCGTACCGGCGGGGTCACCTATCCGGTGTATGTCTACGCGTCTCAAGCCGGGGTCTACCCTCTCCGGATCACCTGGATTCATGGCACCGGTGATGCCGGATTGGAGCTCTACTCGGTGTCGACCAACGGCTCCAGGGTGCTGGTCAACGATGTTTCCAAAGGCGGACTGCCCGCATACCGAGCCTTGGCCACTCCTTCGGCACCCTATGTGAAGTATGTGAGTCCACGTCCCGTCCTCCGGCAAGTAAACCTTCCAAGCGCCGACCTCATCGTCCGCATTGCCGATGGGGACGTCCCGGTCGATGACACTTCGGTGGCGCTTTCGGTCGATGGATTCCCGGTCCCCTGGATCACCAACCGCGTTGGCGGAATCCTAGAAGTCGCGTGGCATCCCACCAACCTTTTCACACCGTCCGAGGTTCATCATGCCGTCCTGACCTACTCGATGACCAACGGAACCCCGGTGACCAACCAATGGGATTTCATGAACCTCAAGGCATTGTTCCTGCCGTTCACACTCTCGACCTTGTCGGATGATTTTGAGGGCTATGCGGCGGGCACGACCTTTCTTCCGGCGGTCTTCCCGCCCAACATGCCGACGAACCTCCCTCCCACGTCCAATCCACAAACGGGCATTCCGGGCATCACTTGGTCGACCCTGGATTTTACTGCGGTCGAGGACCAGGTGCTGCATGCGGCAGGTGATCTGACCGACCCTCAATCGAATTATTACCTCGGCTGGGTGGTGGCACCGTTGACCACCTTTTCGGCCATCGAGCTGGATGCATCGCAGGTTCTCGCCGGACAAAGCGTCAATGGCGCGGGGGTGGGGACCATCGCTTCCGGCAACGTGTTTATTGCTGAGTCGAACAATCGTTTGGACGGGGCACCCGGAGACAACACGGGGCAGGTGCAGTTTGCGACCAGCAAAGACTTTGATCTGTCCGGACTGGCGAATCCGGTATTGTCATGGTCTTCCATTTATAAACAGAGCCAAAATAGCCTCGGAGCCATCGAATACTCCGTCGATCAGGGTGTGACCTGGCTGCCAGTGATTTACTATTTGGACGGTGGCAGAATCGGGCGCGCCTCATCGGATATTGTCCTCCATTTCGACGGAACCCCTGATGCGTTGGCGACCTTTGGGCAGCGTCAATCCGACGTTCCTCGCTGGCGCGATGCCCTGGGTGTCTTGCGCGGACAAAACTACGGCGACGGGATCGCGGCCCCTGTCAGCCAGGATTTGGCACCGTATCTGGCCCCCCGCATTGCCGATGATGGTTCCAATGGAAAGCGTGTGGAGGCGGTACGACTACCCCTGGCGGCCCACCAATCCCACGTGCGGCTGCGGTTGGCACAATTGGGTTCCGGCAGTTGGTATTTCGGGATCGACAACCTCGGCTTTTTTGATGTGCCCCCTTATGGACCGGCATTGCCAGCGATCACGGGCATCACCTTGAGTGACGGCAATGTCACCATCACCTGGGTCAATGGTGGCACGCTCGAAGCGAGTCCCACAGCCTCGGGCTCGGCATGGGTGTCGACCGGCAATGCCACCGGCTCCTACACCGCCCCGGTGACGGATATTCAATTCTTTCGGGTGAAGTACTGATTCGCCCGAAGGCAACACTGAGGGCTTGAACCCGGGGCAATGAGCGTCTCAGATGACGATCATCGAAAAGATCGAGCTCCGCTCCGTTGTCTGCGGAATGGCAGGGTGTTCTGTTTTGGCGATGGTTTCCGACCGACTTGAAATCAACGAGATGATGGCTCGTCTCGATCATCGACCAGAAATCATTCCCGTGGTATGGGTACAATGCACCATTCTTTTCGCTTGCATCGCTCTTTCCTATGGGGCAAACGGAAAGGGTCTATTGCAATTGCATCGGGCTGGAGATCGAAAGAGGTTTCTAAGAGGCCTGGCCCTGATGTTTGCCTTTCAACTCATCGGTTTCATGATGGTGGGCGCATTTCTGCCAGCCAAGGCAGCTGCTTGAGCCGAGGGTGGCATCTGAAGTGATCTGAACCGCCGCGGCTCACCAGGAGGTTTGATTTCGAGGTTTTAGCGGTATGGCGAACGGTCGATGCGGTGCCCAACCGACGGTGGTTAAAATCGATATTGGGACTTGCAGGAGCGCGTCCCTCCGTTGGATGTCCCTCCTTCGGAGGGACTTGCGTCCGGAGGG
>CAITXU010000274.1 GCA_903896505.1 uncultured Verrucomicrobiota bacterium
ATGTGCAGAAGCAAGCCACCCGCACTGCCGCTACCTTGGCGAGGATCACGGTCCTTCGCCTGATCCACGAACCGACCGCCGCCTGCCTCGCCCAACGCAGCAACGACCCTTTTGAAGGGAAGCTCTTGGTGGTAGATTTGGGCGCGGGCACTCTCGATTTGGCGCTTCTGGACGTTGGCGCTGGGGTGTTTGAAGTAATCGAGATCGAGGGGGACAACCTCTTGGGCAGCTCCGACCTGGATGAGATTCTATTCCAGCATTTCGTTGGTGTTGTCAGTAAGGAGACGGGAACCGAATCGATCGGTCAGGGGCTGCCCGGGAGACGATTACGGCAAGCCTGTGAGGAGTTGAAGGTCGAATTGTCATCCCATTTATCGTGGAATCTGAAGCTGCCATACCTTGTGGGGACAAAGACGGTTGAACTCTCCCTGCGGAGAGAAGAACTGGAGAAACTTGCGGCGCCCTGGCTAAAGCGAATCCAGGCCACCTGTCGCAAGATCGGGGGGCGGCCCGCGCGCGTCCTGCTGATTGGTGGCGGGGGAATGATGCCGGCGGTCCGTCGCTCCGTCGCGGAAATCTTCAGCCTGGAGCCCAGTCTCGGGGTCGATCCGTTAACCGCGGTAGCAAGAGGTGCAGTCCTTCAGGCCGCCATCCTAGCGGGCGAGTTGAAGGATACCCTGGTGCTGGATGTCGTTCCTTTCAGCCTCGGGATCAAACTGAAGGATGCCGGGGAGGGCTTCGCGATCAGCCGCCTAATTCCCAAGCATGCCTCAATCCCCGCCAAGAAAAGCGGCACCTACACGACCACCAGCGACAACCAAACGGTCGTCAGTATTGAAATCTTTCAGGGCGAGAAGCCAAAGCCGGAAGACAACTATCGAATCGGCCAGTTTAATCTGGAAGGCATTCCGCCGGCCAAAGCCGGCGTTCCGAATATCGAGGTGACGTTCGAGATTGATGCCAACTGCCTCCTGCGCGTCACGGCGTGCGATGCCGCGACCAAACGCGAACGCCATATCTCGATCACCGACTCCCATCTCTTGGCTCCGGCACAGGTAACCGCGCTGCAACAACGGCTCCGGGAGACCCAGACCAATCAAGAGCGTTTAGTTCAACTGCAGAAAATGGCCGAGAGTCTCGCCGGCCTGGTTCGCGATCTTGCGGTCACCGAATTGCCGAAACTTCAGCGCCGTTTCGGCGAACTGCTCCACAACTACGAACATCAAATGGCACGCTATGCTCCGGCGCCATCGGACAACCTCACCCTCCTCGAAATATATCGGGAACGCTATGACGTGGAGGCAAGAGCCCAACTGGCCTTGGATCGTTGGGAAAACCTGAAGAAAAGCGCCCAAGCTTGGCTGGACCGTCGAACCGCGTTGGACATCGGTTCCGCAAAGATCGATCAGGAATTGGCCGGGTTGTTCACCGATGGCGGCACCTTAACCCCACGGGTTCGCGACGGGGCAGGTGCCATCGCCGAGCTAATGACCACCTACCGGCGCTGGACGGATGTTGTCGAGGGACTTTCGGTCAATCCCGACGGCGGGGCGGAGGACCTCGCCCGCCACTTTCTGCGGCTCACACGGTATGAGGAGGCCCTCTCGCATTTTCGGCGCTGCGCTCCCATATCGAGCCGAAACCAAGTGGACCTCGGCCTGGAAATTCTCGCCCGCCTGCGCCAGAGGGAAGAATATGCCAAGCTGTTGGACATCCATCTCCAACTCCTCGGGGTGACCAAACCCGATTTCGTTCGGCTGAACCATTCGGTGCGAACCTTTGCCTCATCCGTGGTTTGGATTC
>CAITXU010000275.1 GCA_903896505.1 uncultured Verrucomicrobiota bacterium
CTCCGTTGGATGTCCCTCCTTTGTAGGGACTTGCGTCCGGAGGGACGCGCTCCTGCAAGTCCCCATATCGATTTCGACCACCATCGCCCGCGCACCACCTGGCCCGTTCGTCCGGAGGTGGAGAAGCGCTGTCACTTGGAAGCCTTCCGACGCCAGCTGGCGATGAACATGCCGTTTCCGCCGGTGTCCGCAGGCCATAGCGTCAACGGGGAGACCGGTGCTGAATGGGCGTCAAACGGGTTCACCACTGGAACGGATTCGAATTCGTCGGCAAACGTCTGGCTGAACCAGTCCGCCACTTCGGAGGTCTCGGCTCTGGTCAGGGTGCAGACGGCATAGACCAATCGGCCTCCGGGTTTGAGTGACCCACGAACATGCCAAAGCAAGCGCCGCTGGGCTTCAGCCAATTCAAGGACATCCGTCGTTGTGGTTGTCCATCGGGCGTGCGGGTTGCGGCCCCAAGTGCCCAATCCGGAGCATGGGGCGTCGACCAAAATGCCGTCGAACTCCGTCCGGGTGGGCGGCTTCTCCCCTCCATCCCACGGAGCCACGCGGTAGTTGAAGCAGTGGGCTCGCGCCGTCCGCCGCCGCAATCGCTCCAGCCTCCACGCGGCACGATCACTCGCCCAAATCATGCCCTTCCCCTGCATGAGAGCCGAAAGGTGGAGGGTTTTCCCCCCCTCGCCAGCGCAGGCATCCCACCAGGTCTCGGTGGGTTGGGGTGCGCACACAAGTCCAACCGCCTGAGAGGCAAGGTCCTGGATTTCGAATTCTCCGGCGTGAAAGGCCGGGTGAACAAAGAGGTCCTCGGAACCGCAGTAAAGAAAGCTACCTGGAAACGGACCCGATTTGACCTCTAATTGGTCCTGGATTTTTTCGCTATAGTTGGGGTGAGCCCGAAGCCACAAACGGGGCTGGACCTGAAGGCTGCGCGCCCAATTGGGAGGGGCCTCCACTTGCAGGGACGTCCACGGGGGAATTGCGTTCGCGCGGAGCTCGTTGTCAGAAAAGGACTCGGGATTCCGCTCGAATCGGGAGGCCAGTTCGGCCGCATGGTCCAAACGGGCCTCGATGGGAGCCTCGGCATCCAACCATCCGAACCATCGATAGTGCTGGAACACCGCATTGCTGATCGCCTCCGCATCGACCGGACTCAATCCGCGGGCGTTCTTCAACGTGCTTCGCAGCGCGGCATCCGCCGGGACCTCTCGATTGGCCCGTTCAATCACCTGAGCAGCCAAAGCGGGAACCGAAATGGGAGGCGGCGGAGGCTCCGGTTTTCGGAAGGAACCACCCGACGAGCGCACAGGTCCACCCAGGGTCGGGGAATTGAGAATCGAACCGCGCGCAGGACGATTATTGAAATAGGACTCGGATGGACGTTCTCTCCACGGGGCAGGTCCTCCTGGACGCTCTCCCCTCTCCTGGGGGCCTTCAGGCCGACGGAAACCGTCCCGGGGCGGAAAACGACCCGGGCCAAACGAGCGTCCGGGACCACGAAAGTCCGGTCGCCCGGGTCCATCGCGACGGAGTTCACCCGGTCCCTGGTACGGTCGGGAGCGTCCCATCTCGCCTGGACCTTGCCCCCTCTCCTGCGCTCCGTCGGCAGGCGGTCTGGAAAATGTCCGACCACCGCGCATTCTGTCGTCCCGCTGACCTTCGGGAGGCCCGAAGGCGGGCCGCGCTGTCCGGGAATCGACCGGTGCGCCCGGTGCTGTATTGGGCCGATCTCCCTGCCGGAAGAACGGGCGTTCGCCACGGCGAATGGCATCCCGTTCGTTGCGCCCGGGACGGGCCGGTCGCTCCTGACGGAACTGTTCATCGACTTCGCCTTGCGGCGAAAACACCAGGCGCCGCTTCCAGCCAGCGGACGAAGGGGAGACTGGCCGTCTGCCACCCTGGGGTGCTGGACGTTTCGGAGGAAGCGGACGGGGCGAATTCATGGAGTTCACGGATCACGAGTCAGACGTCACGGCTTTCGTGAACGTTCTCCCCAGCACCCCGGCATCAACAGCCGGCAGGACGGAGGGATGTCCCTGATCAGTCTGCTATCGTCACCGAAAAACAGGTCAATGCAAGCCTCGGGTGAGTGGGTTTCTCCTGCCGATGCGAAGGTGCGGTGGAGTGGGAGTTCACGGGTCCTTCACCCATGCGCGAAAAAAAGTGGTGAGGTTGGTGATGCTCTCGCTGATGGTGATCCATTCATCGTTGAACGCAGGCGGAATGTTGGTCAACGTTTGCCAGTTCGCCGATGGACCGAGGTTGGTGCTCGACTGGACCAGGTACCGATAGCCGGCCGTCGCGTTGAAGGAGAAACTCAGCTGTCCGCTAAAGCCCAGGTTGGTCAGCACGGGCTCCTGGCCGGGTCCAACCGGAAGCGATATCAACAGTCGGGCCAGAGCGCTTGCAATTCCCCCTCCCGCATTCGTTATGCCCGCGGAATAATATCCGCTGTCGCCTGTCTGGGCGTTCTGCACCGTGAGCACGCTTGTCGCAGCGCCGGAAACAACCGAGCCGTTTGTTGTGAGGCCATCGGTCAATATTGCGTCGCCTCGTTTCCACCGGTAGGTCGGTCTGGGCGACCCCGTCGACGCCACCTCAAACAGTATGGCGGCACCTTGCGGCGCGATCTGGCTTTGCGGCTGCTGGGTGATACGTGGCGGCGTGGGCGGAGCGCCGGTGACGTCGTTCCATTCGGTGGCCAGACGGATTTCGGATATCTCCGGTAGTGAATTCTGGCATCCGCCGGAAAGCCCCAGCAAATCCAGGCTTCCCTCGACCGGCGTCGTGTACGTAGCCTCCCACGCTACCGATTCCGGATCCGCTTCGAGTGGGTCCCCGGTGCGTGCCACCGGGTCGAAATAGTAGTGCTTCACCTGAACGGTCGCGTAGCCCAGACCATCCGACCAGATACGGGCGACAACGAAGATTTGGTTATTTCCATTGCATCCTGGAATTTGCCCGCCGACTAGGCCTGCCGTTGATGTCATTTGCCAGGGTCGGGTTTTTGAGTCCCCGACGGCTATCAATTGTCCCCCATAACCGTGGCCGAGGTAAATGCGCTGGCCCTTTGCGGAGTCGCCGAGGAAGATTTGGTAGCTGTAGTTATTGTTGCCGTTGTCATGCAAGAGGAAGCTTAAGTACCACACTCCGGCGCTTTGAACGCGAATCGGGTTTGAAATGGCCCGGGTCAATGTCGTCCATGACCATGCGCCGTCATTGAGTTGGGCCCGACCGCCATCCGGCAAAGGAAGGGTGGCATTTATCGGCCAACCCTGCGCAAATACCCCCGGGGCCGCAGTCCTGAGAATGAACGATGCACTGCCAGTATCCGCAGTTGATTGCGTCCACGACCCGGCAAAGCCTGCGCCGGTCGGGGCCAGGCCCGGAAGCCTGCCCTGCGTCCCGCCGGTCGGACCAAACGGCTCGTAGCAAATCACCGAGTTGGCGACAATGGAGATCGAACCGTCACGCGCTAGACGATCCGTCTTCCAGCCGAGCCCCGCAGGAAGGGGAGGAAGGCTCAGACTGTTAAATGCCCCGCCATAAGCCGGTGCGTGAAAGAGTGTGAAGGAATCGCCGGCTGCCAGCGGATCGGGACCGACGTTTTGAACCGCCAGCGTTCCCCCGAAATGCAGAGTGCCCGCGGCAGCCACGAGTTGGCTGGCCGATGTGGAAACGCGTTTGCCGATCACCATTTTCAACGCACCGCCGAGGGTGGGGGCCGCCTTCGCTACGAACGTGCTGACGCCCGCAAAATCAACCGTGGCCCCGGCGGGAATCGCCAGCGATGCCACGGATTGATCAAATCCGCCAAAGGACAAGGCGGTCCCGCTCGACAGCGAGACCGATGCCTTCGTTCCCAGGCATTGAGCGGCACCGCACAGGATCGAACCGGACTGCAGATTGACCGCCGCGTTTCCAGTCGCCGCAGGAGCCTTGAGAGCCAGCGAGCCCGCCCCCCGTTTAAAAAGCCCGAGAGAGCCAACATTGAGCGGACCATCGAGCGTGAGGTCGCCGGATGCTGTTCTGGCACCGGCGGCGGTCGTAACGACCATTCCATACCCGAGGCTGATTATCTGGATATTGGCATCTATCGACGATCCGGAGGCATCGGCCGTGATGGACAGCCCCGGGTTGACGTTGATGTCGAAGGTCCCGATGCCGGCAAGTCCCGTTCCGTACTGACGAATGACGGACGGTGCGCCACTGATAATCAGGCCACCCGCAACATTGTAATTGATGCCGCCGGACAGGTGCAGGCCGGCGCTGGATGCCGCTCCGCTGCCCGTAATCGTGATACCAGTATTGGCATATCCGCCCCCGGTACTATAACCGATTTTCAACGTCGCGTCGCGGGCTACGGAGTATGGGGCATCGCCCGACTTCTGTTGAATCTCGAGGGTGCCTGCTTCGACCGTCACGAGGCCGGAAAATGTGCCGTTACCGCTCAGGGTCAAATGGCCCGGACCATACTTATTGAAGCCTTGGTTTCCCGCCACCATCGCGCCAATGTCCGCGCCACCACCGCCAACAACGATGGCCGGCGTCCCAATGGACGCCGCCAATGTCAACGGACCGGCACTTCCGGTTTGAATGGACCAGGCGTGTTTGGCAGCCGGATTGGTGTCGTCCATCACGATCGTACCGACCGTTCGCGCGCCGTTGAGAAGCACCCCCGGATTCCCGTTCAAGCTGAGTCTGCTGAAGTCGGCGACTGCATCGACACCGCCGGCCACCGCGCCGCCGCTCCAGTTGGCGACGTCCGGCCATAAACCGCCGTTGACATTCGTCCACACCCCGGAGCCCGCGGGGACTGAAATCAACAGAACACCCGGATCACTTGTGACCCCATCAGCGACAACGGTGTAGTCGCCGACGTTGGCGGTTTGCACCGCTGGAATTGTTAAGAACCGGTTGGTGGCCCCGACGAGGTTGGTTCCATTGAATTTCCACTGGTAGCCGGTCGGTGCTGGTCCAATCACCGAGGCGGCGAACGTCGCGGGAAGACCGGCGACCACAACATTCGTTGCTGGATTGACGAAGACCTCGGCGGTGCCAACGACATTCGAGCCCGTCAGGGTCAGGTTGTCCAGGCGAGCCCAGTGGAGATTCGGATTCAGTGATTGCTCGGCGTGAATGAACGCACCAGCGTAGATGGATGAACCGATTTTCGGTAGGTTCACACTGTTGACCTGGGTCCATTGCGCACCATCCGATGACACCGAGCTGATGAATGTGTCGTTGACTCGTTCCAGCTTGAACCAGTGGTTCGCCCCGCCCAAATCGGGGGACCAGGCGTTTGCGTCGCCATTGCCGTTGCGCATCGTGTCATCCTCGAAAAACGCCCCGCCTCCGACACTGTTAAATAACGCGGCAAAACGGGTTCCGCCGCCATCGCCGAGAGGTTGACCAATCGTCGTGTTGGTCGTTCCGCGCAAAATGATACCGGCCCGCCAGCTTCCCCCAGGAGTGACGCCGTCCGGGCCGGAATTACCCGGAGTGATGGCGGCGACGCGTCCGATTAGCGTACAATTTCCAGTAACCTTCCGGCTGATGAGATTCATGCCGTCGCCGGTCAGCGTGACCTCATTACCCTGGCGTGAGGCACCGGAAGGATAGTTATGAATTTCCAACGGTGCCCAATACCATGGGGCCACGGAAGGGTTAACACTCTTGAATGCGACCGGGGCTGAATCAATCGTCCGACCGCCATGGTAGACCAGCCTGGCCCTGACCTGATTGGTCGGCGAACTCCAGATGAAGGTATTGAGAGCGAACGGTGCCTTTGGGACTTGACCCAGGTAGTAATCGGCACCTTGGGTCGGACGCACATAGTAGGATGAGTACTCCGTGATGAAGAACTCCACCCGCTCCACAGTGTTGCCGTTGGCTTCCACCGTCGCTGACAGGCTGGTCTTGCCGCCCGGAATGGTTGTGTCGCCCACGGGCAAAACCATGGCAACGAACGGTTCGGTCGGCGCGGCTATCCGCGAGTAAGCAGATGCTGGAACGTCAATATTGGGCATTCCAGGCCCCTCGAATGACAGGCCAAGACCGTCCGTGAGCGCCCCGGTATTTACCGGGTTGGCCGCGCCCTTAAAATATTGAAGCTCGAAGGTATGGGCACCTGCCGCCAGAACGGCAGTCCCTCCCCGGTACTGGGACGAGTCGTGCAGCCCGTCAAAATCAATAACCTTTGCACCATCTATGAGCAACCGGCTGCCGTCGCCCGAATGCAAATTAAACGCGTAAATACCGTCGGTCGGAACGGTGATATATCCTGAATAGGCAAACCCATAGTTTGAACGCCGTCGTCTCGGACTCACATCGGGAGTGTTGACCGCACCCTCGGCGACCGCAGTCAAGGTGCTGAAATTCGGCAAGATGTTCCAATCGATGGAAGGCGACTCGAAATAACGGTAGGCCAGCCCGGGAACCGTTGCTCCCGTCACGGTCGCCGGGCCGGGCACCGCCGGGTTGGGAGTAATCAGAACGGGAGCGCTGATATTGTCAAAAATGTCCGTGATGGTCAGGCGGACAAAAGGCGTCGCGACGCCGGGAATGTTCAACGGCTTCTGACGCGTATCGGGGGCAATTTCCGAAAACACTGCCAGGGGAGAACCGGAATAACTCGGATTTCCAAAAACTTCGATCCGATAAGAGAGCTGGGGCGAGCTCGATTCCGGAAGCGTCCACCGAACCAATAATTGCGATTTAAACGTCAAAGCCGTTGCTTCGCTGACAATGATCGGGTCAAGGGCCGGCGTCGCCGGTTGATGACTCATCGTCAAGGTCTTGGGCACGTTGTTACCCAGAGACGGAACCGCCACCTCCGACTCGGTCGCGGTCGCGCCGTCAATCAGGGTGACGTATCCTGCGCTGGTGTACGAAATCTGGTTGGCCTCATGCCACCGGCCGCCCAGGTGGTAATACCCGGGACCATGGTCAACAATGTACGGACCGGTGTGTCCGGAAAAATTCTCCTGCCACCCGCTCATGCCGTTGACTCCGGTGACGGCGAAGGGGTACAAGACGGTCCCGACGTGATACCAATTGCCGCTTGTCGGCTCCTTAAGCCACATGCCCTGGAATCCGACATGCTTAGTCCCGTCCGAGGGCAACCAATATCGGACCACCTCCCTGGTCCAGAGATTGGTCTTGAACTGCGGCCAGAAACCCTTGATGGCGCAACAGCTTCCCTCGCCGATCTGGGCGAACCAGACCATGTTGGTCCCGGCAAAGGTCGGTATCTGCTGCGAATACGGCGCGTAACCCCCGCTGGCTGGCCAGCAAACATACTGCAACAGGGTGTGCGGGCTGCCGTTAACCTCATTTTGATGGGTGAAGCCCCCGTAAAAGTACCCCGCGCCCCCATCCGAACTGGTCACGTATTCCTCATGGATGGCGTCATAGATTCCGCCTGGGACGTTTGGTGAGCGATAATCTTGGAGGATGCAATCCGCGCCGCTTGGGACGTTATAATAATGATACTGGGCCAGTAGCATTCCGTTCGAGGCCAACATGGCGAGCCCAAGTACGACTTTGAACAACCACCCTGGGGTTTGAAGGCGAATCATTTTCGTTGAATTCTGACGACTTTAGACGCTTTCCCTTTCTACAGGATGAATCGCTCCTGGTCCAGTGCGGCCAGTGTCACCGTCCGCTGGCGCACACAGACCGGATGCCTCCTCCATCCTTCAGAGCCTCTCAATCTCTAAACAGCATGGGCTGGACGAAGTATAACTAAAAGCCATTGCCGAAATGGAGATCGCCGCAACGGTTTCTTCCTGAATGGGTTGAAAACGGGAAAAAGCCCGAGCCGTTCCGGGCGGGACGCCCGGGCTCCCGGATAAGGCCAGGCACCCCCCTCCGGAAATGCTTACTTTCCGACGGGTGGTTTTTCCGGAGATTCCGATTCCGGCTTTACCAAAAGCAACGGGGCTTTCCATGCTTCAGGCTGGACGCGGGCCGCCAAAACCCGGGCGACATCCGACATAAAATCGCCGGGGGTTCCAAATGGCTGACAGGCTTTCAGTTCGGAAGCCACCCGGACGTTGTTCCCGGTCACATCAAAATACAGGGCCAGATAGAGATGGGCATAAAATCGTTGTTGCCTCGTCACTTCCTTGGTTTCGCCGTCGGGCTGGACGGCGGCCAGCACCTTTTCCGGGGTGGATTGACCGGCAAACAGGCGATGAATCTCGGACATCGGAACCCGATCATCTCCCTCAATCGCGATTAGGCGCACGCGCGCCCGTTCCAAGTCCAGCTCCTTAGCCGTGCAGAGGAAATGCCAGACGGCATTCTCAACGTCATGGGGATTGACGGTCTGGTGACTCTCAAACTGTTTCCGTCCGTCCGCGAAGCGTCCGGCAAAGTAGAGCGCAATCCCGCGTTGCCAGTTGTAGGGAGCAAAGGTCGGCTCCACTTCGTTGACCTGGTCGAAGTCTTTCACCGCCTCCATCACCTTCCCCGCTTTGAACAATTCCTCGGCCCTGCCCTGAAGCAGGACCCGGGAACGAGGTTCCAGTTGGAGCGCGTGCCCCAAATCGTCGATGGTCGCCTCGCGCTGACCCAGTATGGAGTTCATTTGGGCGCGGAGATGCCACCAACGGGATTCCTGCGGGTTGACACGAATGGCCTCGGAAATCAGCGCGATCGCATTCGTCGTGTGACCGGCCTTCCACTCCTTGAAGGCCGACTCGGCTATCTGTCCGGGATTCACGTCATCGGCAGCCCAGAGCCGTGCGGCCATGAGGCAGGGCAGAACCCAAAACTTCCACAGGCGCATGGAAAAACATGAGGGAAGGAACCGAATCATCGGAAGAGAGTCGACCTGTCCAGGAGGTGTGGCAAATCATGGATTCCATCGCTCTGTTTAACGGTCGATCCAGCCTCCGCCCAGCACCAGATCCCCATCGTAAAGGACACAGGCTTGGCCCGGAGTGATGGCACGGGCCGCCTGGCGCAGGCTGACCAAGGCTCGCCCCCCCTTCTCTGGTCGCACCACGGCCGGACAACCGGGATGATTGTACCGAATTTTGGCCGTGCACTCGAATTCATCGGGTGGCTCATCCCATGGAATCCAGGAGCAGTTCGACAAGCGACAGGAACTGGAGTTTAACCGAGCCTCTTCACCCACCACCACCCGGTTGGATTCCGGGTCCAAGGCGACCACATACAGGGGCTGTTTCGAGGAGATACCCAAGCCGCGGCGCTGGCCCACCGTGTAGAATTCAATGCCTTGGTGGACGCCCAGGACCTGACCCGCTTCATCCACAATCTCGCCTGGATGGCGGGCGACAAGACCGGACTGCTCCAAAAACCGGCCATAATCGCGGTCCGGAACGAAGCAGATTTCCATGCTTTCCTCCTTGTCTGCCGTTCGCAGTTCGCAGGAGCGGGCGACTTCCCGGGTATCGGACTTCGTCATTTCTCCCAAAGGAAAAAGGGATCGAGCCAATTGGTCCTGACGCAGACTAAAGAGGAAATAGCTTTGGTCTTTGCGTTCGTCGCGACCCCGGCTGAGCAGGAATCGTCCGGAGGTCGATTGACTAATGCGGGCAAAGTGGCCGGTGGCAATGTAATCGCAACCCAGCTGGCGTGCGCGGTCCAACAAGACCCCGAACTTCAAGTGCTGATTGCACATCACGCAGGGGTTGGGAGTGCGGCCCGCCTTGTACTCTTCTGCAAAGTACTGAATGACCTTTTGTTGGAAGAGCGCCGACTCATCCACCAGATAGTAGGGAATCCCCAGTCGGGAACAGACGCTCCGGGCATCCATGACGGCTTGCGGTCCACAACACTTGTCCTCGGCCCGGTTGACGCAGTCCTGAGGCCAAAGTTTCAAAGTCACACCCACGACGTCATACCCTTGCTCGAGCAGCAGAGCGGCCGCCGCCGAAGAATCGACGCCTCCGCTCATCCCGGCCATCACCCGTCCTTTGCGCTCACCTGTCATGTCCTCCAAGAATGGCAGCGATGCCACGGAGGTAAAGGCCACACCCACCTGCACGCTTCCCTCCGTCGCATCTCCCGGCACAGACTCGGCCCATGGAACTCGCCCATGCGTGGTACCCGGCCCTGTTTACCACCGGCCTGGTTGCCGGATTTGTTGACGCCATTGCCGGCGGCGGTGGACTGCTGACCGTTCCGGTTCTTTTTGCCACCGGGCTTCCTGTGTCCGTGGCCCTGGGCACCAATAAATTTCAATCCTCGTGTGGCACGGCCCTGGCCACCGCTCAGTACGCCCGGTCCGGACTCATTGACCTCAAATCCACTTGGAAAGGCATTCTTGCAACTGGAGTCGGGGCCGCCCTCGGGACCTATACGGTCGCCCACATCCACCCGGACATCATCCGTCCCCTCGTGCCTGTTCTCCTTTTCGGCATTGCCGGATATACATGGCTGCGGCCGAACCTCGGCAAGGTCTCGCGCCCGGCGCGAATGAACCCGACTGCCTTCGCCCTCGGTTTCGGATTGGCCCTGGGCTTTTACGATGGCTTTTTCGGGCCGGGGACCGGGGCATTCTGGGCACTCGCCTGCGTTGCCATCGCCGGACTGGATTTGCTTCGTGCGACTGCCTTCACCAAGGCCATGAACCTGACCAGCAACCTTGTCTCCCTCGCGGTCTTCATCGGGTTGGGAAAGGTGGACTGGGTCATCGCCCTCACCATGGCCGGGGGACAGATCCTCGGTGGAAGCCTGGGTGCCCGTTCGGCCGTACGAGGTGGCTTTCGATTCATTCGTCCCCTCTTCCTGTGCATGGTGGTCCTGCTGGCCGGTCGAACCGCCTGGCAGACCTGGATGAGCCGATGAGTTTCCAATCTCGTATCAGACAATGTGCCAGCCCGGACTTGTGCCGTTGGCGGGTTTCACCTCAACCTTTGCCGATGACCTCCCGCCTTTTGTTTCGCGCCCTGCTGGCGATCTGGTCCCTCGGGGGATTGCAGGCACACTTCCTTCAGGCCCAGACCCCGCCCGCGTCCACGGATGGCAGCCATTTTGAAATCCCGGCCACCGACGATGGACTGCCCGGTCAGGGGCCGATCCGCCGCGCCGATTGGTTCCGGCGACTTTGGAAGGACCGTCGCTCGGAATGGGCGAGAAAAGTGGAATCCGATCAACACTCGGTGGTTGTCCTGGGGGATTCCATCACCCAGGGATGGGGAGACGACTTCAGCGCCTGGTTTCCGGGCCTGCACGTGGCCAATCGGGGCATCAGTGGTGACACCTCGCGAGGAGTCCTCGTCCGTCTGGAGGAAGACGTCCTGGTCCTGCATCCAAAGGTGATCATTCTGTTGATCGGAACCAACGATCTGGAGGAAAAAGCCGAGCCCGAAACCATCGCGGGAAATCTGAAGCTAATCCTGGAGGGCATACACAAGGCCGACCCGGCAGTTCCGGTGATCCTCAACCAGGTTTTTCCGAGCTCCGCATCCAAGGCCAGGCCATCGGATAAAATCAAAAAATTGAACCGGCTCAATGCAGCGGTGGTTCGCGGCAATCCGCAGGTCACCTTGGTTGAGACCTGGCCCCTCTTTGCCGATGCCAACGGCGATGCCCTGCCCGCTGAATTCCCCGATTTGCTGCATCCAAACCTCGCCGGTTACGTCAAATGGGCTGCCGCACTGCGCCCGATACTGGCCACATTGGGAATGCTCGAGAACGTCCCATACGAGTTCACGCCGGAACCGGGCTTCGTGAGCCTTTTTAACGGAAAGGACCTGACGGGATGGGGGTTCCGGGTAACGTCGGAATCGGATCAAAAAGCGGCCAAAAGCGTGAACAAAAGCGATCCCAACGCCCTCGCCTGGCCCATTGTGACGGAACCGATTCAGTTCAACGGAACCAACCGAAGTCCCGATGGCCGATATGTCGCGATCCAAGGGCGCCTGGTTGTCACCACCCCGCCCGAAGGTCGGCGCATCCAACAGATCTCGACCATCCAAGAGTTTCCCAAAAACTTCATTCTCCGACTGGAATTCCGGGCAACCCCCAACGCCGACAGCGGTATCTTCATCCGCGGCCCCCAACTTCAATGTCGGGATTATCCCCTGGCAGGCCCCTACAAACAGTTGAAGCACTATCGTGCAGGCGACTGGAATGAAATCGAGGTTACGGTCAAGGACGGCTCGGCCTTTTGCCTTTGCAATGGTGAAGTGATTGAGGCGGCCATGAAGGTCCCTGAGACGGGGCCTATCGGACTCGAAGGGGATCGCGGCCAAATGGAATACCGGCGCATCCGGTTGAAGGAGTTGCCATGAAGCAGTTCCAAACAACAGCGTTTTCCCCAACCGGACGATTCAAATTCAACTTATTGAATCAGCGCAATATCGGGAGATGTGAACCAACCACGAACCAACCGCAGGTGATGGACAATTACAACGAAAAAGCGGAGGGCTGTGGATACCATCGAGAGTAATCCGAACCGCCGCGGCTCGCCGGGAGGCTCGCCCTACCATGGCCTTACGAGATTCCATAGTAACTTTCTTAATTTCAATCATATTGGTAGGACGATGGTCCTGCTCTGCGGCGGCGGCCGGGACCCACACCGAATTCGCAGACGCGAGGCCAAAGCGGCAGGATGCCGCTTCCACTTCGGCGGGCATTCCGCACAGGCAAAGCCATCGGGCCGTCCGCAGGACTGAGGCTTCTGCCAAGCCACTGCGGTTAAGCCATCCCGCCTGACTTCGAGATATCACGGGGGGCTGCCCTCCATCCGTTCCTAAGCCCGGGTCAACTCGAAGACCGTGATCTCGGGACGAGCGGCAAATCGTAATCGTGCGAGATACCCCAGGCCCCGATTGATATAAAGTCGGCGTCCACCTCCCACCGCATATTCGCCCGAAACATACCGGGTATTTCGGACGGGTAGGACAAGGGAAGTGACCCATGGCAGCCGGCATTGTCCCCCATGGCTGTGCCCACTCAAAATCCAGCCTTCGTGGTCGCCCCAGACTGGCAGGTCGGCGACGTCGGGATTATGACACAGAACGATATGGGGGCGGTCTGTGGAAATTCGGTTCTGGCTGTATGCCATGTTAAACTGTGTCCCCCAAAGGTCGTCAATACCGTGAACCCGCAACCCACGGCAGTCCTCCGTTTCGTTGCGAAGGACATGGATACCAAACTTTCGCAATTGACTCTCCAAACGCGCGGCAAGGACGTCCTCCCGCCAATCCCGGCCAAAGTCATGATTCCCAAGAACACCATAGGTACCCATTTTTCCCCGGGGTAGATTCCGATAGGAACGCCGGAGTTGTTCGTCCGATAATGTCCATCCTCGACTGACAAAATCCCCCGTATAGACCACCAGGTCGGGAGCCCACCCAGAGACACGGGAAAACTGGGAAAACAAGTAACGATCATCGACAAACGGTCCCGCGTGGATATCACTGATCTGGACCAGCTTTTTGCCTATCCAGCCGGAATCAAGTCCCGCTATCGGCAGCTTCCGGGTCACAACCTCCACCCAGTGCGGTTCCAAACGCCAGGAATAAACGCCTGTCGTCACCGCAGTGCCCAAAACCGCCTGAAGCCATCGGCGACGATTCCCCTGCCACTTCATGTTCGGTGGATTCCATTGGTTGAAAAGCGTTCAATGGATGCAGTTGGCCTATCCCTTGGTTGTTCTCAGGAATGATTTGGGCGGCGTAACCAAAACATTTTTTCAGGGTCTTACCTGTTAACATCTTCCTTCATGTCGACCCCTTCCATCTCCTTGGCCGCATTCCTCGCCGTGGCCATTCCATTCCAGTCGATCTACGCCGCCAACTGGCCTGCCTGGCGCGGCACCGACCAAACGGGCATCTCGCCGGACACCAACCTGCCGGTCCATTTTAGTCCTTCCGAAAATGTTCGATGGCATGTTCCGCTACCCGCTCCCGGAAACTCCTCTCCCATAGTGTGGGGCAATCGCGTGTTTGTGACCCAATTCGACCCGGCTGAAAACCGCCGGACACTGATTTGCCTCGACCGGACCAATGGCAAAGTGCTGTGGAACTCAGGCATCGTTTACACCGAGGCGGAGCAGACCCAGGAAAACAATCCGTATTGCGCTGGAACACCGGCAACGGATGGGAAGTTGATCATCGTCTGCTTCGGTTCTCCCGGAGTCTATGCCTACGATTTCGATGGCAAAGAGGTCTGGCACAGGGATTTGGGGAAAATCAGCCATATGTTTGGCAACGCCGTCTGCCCGATCATCCACCAACAACTTTGCTTCCTGAATTTCGGGCCAGATCCGAGTGCGCGCCTCGTTGCTTTGGACCTCTCCACCGGCAAAACGGTCTGGGAAGCGGTCGCCCCAAAGCCTGATCCTGCCGAGGCCCCGGCTATGCAGGGACCAAGGCCCGGAGGTCCCAACAGGCCGTCTCCCGACGGTCCTCCCGGGCTCCGCGGTGAAGGTGGTGCCAGAGAAGGCACTGCCGGAGGCCCTGCAGATGCCCCGCCGCTGGGCCGTCCTCCCGGACCGGGAGCTCCTCCCCCCGGCAGCGCCGACATAGCCGGTGGACCTGGTGGACCCGGTGGCGGATTTCGCCCTCCTGCTGGAGGTCGAGGCATGGGACGTCCCGGCGGAGCCTCGTGGAGCACCCCGGTGGTGGTCTCCGTTGCTGGCCATGACGAGTTGGTGGTCAATTTCCCGAATCGACTGGTGGCATTTGATCCCCCCACTGGAAAACAATTGTGGTTCAGCAAGGGAGTGGGTGGCTCGATTTATACCACTCCCGCGGTGGGGGACGGGATCATCGTGGGCAACAGTGGAGGCCCCGGGGGAGGCAGTGCCATCGCCCTAAAGCCAGGTGGAACCGGGGAGGTGACCGAGAGCCAGAAGGTCTGGCGTCTCGACCGCGTCAAGAGCTCCATTGGTTCCGGAGTGATTTACCAGGGTCACTTGTTCACCATCAGCCAGGATGGAATCGTGTCCTGCCTGGACCTCCAAAACGGTAAAACGCTCTGGGAGGAACGCTTGAAGGGATCCACATCACGGAACAGTTCATGGTCTTCCATCCTCGTGGCCACCGGAAATCTCTATATACCCAATCAATCGGGTGATGTTTTTGTTGTCCGAGCGGCAGCCGATTTCCAGTTATTGGCAACAAATGCCGTCGGCGAGCCAACGAATGCCTCCTTGGCGGCATCCAACGGCGAACTGTTTCTGCGCACCAACCAAGGGGTTTGGTGTTTTGCCTCAAAATCTCCCTGAACAGGCTGGCGGCTTTGCACACGTTTCAGTTCCTACAACGACCCGCTCAGAATGAGCGGGTCTTTCGCTGTAAGGACTGGGTGCTCTTCACAACCCATCGGAAGGCAAAACATTCTGCCATCTTATGAAAGCAACGACACCCCTTTCCTGCAAAACCCACACCATCGCCTCCTGGACCTTCCAAGTGATTGCAGCGGCAATCCTGGCTCAGACCTTGTTTTTCAAGTTCTCCGGAGCCGCAGAGTCAAAATATATCTTCACCACCTTGGGTGTTGAGCCCTGGGGGCGAATCGGCACCGGTTTGTTGGAGTTGGTTGCCGTGACTCTCTTGCTGACCCCGAGATTGGCTGTGTTTGGTGCCGGGTTGGCCTCCGGGTTGATGAGCGGTGCCATTTTTAGCCATCTGACAAAATTGGGAATCGTGGTTCAAGACGATGGCGGCCTTCTTTTTGGTCTGGCAGTAACAGTCCTTGGCTCGTCAGCCATTGTCCTATGGCTCCGCCGGAGGGAAATTCCCCTCATCGGGCTCTGGATGGCATCTGGAGCGGCCGGGGCCATGATTCCATAGGGCTGCCTGCCGCCGGTGTTGCCCCGGATCAGAAGCGGCAGGATGCCGCTTCCACTTTGGGGTGCCCTTTCGGACGTGGCGCTCGGGATCAGGTCGCTCTCGATGCAATGATGGAAGTACGACTATCACCCCTTTTGCTCCCGATGACATCGTGAGCCAAGCCATAGATCAACGACTTTAATGGTACCATTGCCCATCGCAACGTCTTATTGATTGCATCCCTGTACGAACGCCAGATAAGCTGATATACTATGAAAACTGGTTTTTCCGTTCTCTGGTTAGTCAGTTTGCGTCAAGAAAGAGTGATAAGGGGGCGGCATTGGTTGTTGATGTTGCTCCAGCGAATTTTTGCTTTGACCTTAATGGTGGCACCGTCGGTCGGCGCACCACCGCAGGTCATCTCTTTTCCAACCTCTCCAACCGTTCCAGCCACCGGGCGCTTTCCGCCACGGACAGAGCTCCAATTTCTTTTGACGCTCCCCCTGCGGAACCGGGTCGCCTTGCAACAATTGATCGCGGACCAGGGCAATCCATCCAGCAAACATTACCACCAATACCTGACTCCAGAGGAGTTCAGCCTTAGATTTGGTCCAACCACCGAAGACTACGACGCGGTTGCCGCCTTCGCGACAGCCCATCAGCTGCGGATTGTTCAGCGCCATCCTAACCGCACGGTTCTTGATGTCTGCGGTTCCGTGGAAAACATCGAACATGCCTTTCAATCAGACCTAAGACTTTATCGTAATGAAGACAGGAATATTACCTATTTTTCCCCCGATCGTCCGCCCAAACCGGCACAACCGGTCCCGCTGTTGGAAGTGATAGGACTCGATAACTTTTCGACACCCCGACCCGCCGGGATGCTTCTGTCATTGGCGCTCAAGTCCAAAGCCAGACCCCAAGCTCTCGGTTCCGATTCCACTGGCCTCTATATCGGGAAGGACTTTAGGTCTGCCTACATGCCGGGCTCCGTATTGACCGGGCTCGGTGAATCGATCGCTCTGGTTGAGTTTGACAGTTATTATACAAATGACATTTCCAGCTATCTCAACAGGGCCAATCTGACGGGAGTTCCGCTGACCAACATCTACCTGAACGGAGTTTCTGGAGTGCCTGGAATGTACAACTCTGAGGTGTCACTGAATATATGCCTTGCCCAATGCATGGCCCCGGCCCTCACTAAAATACTTGTCTATCAGGGCACCAATCCCATCACGATTCTGAACAAAATAGCGACCGACAACGCCGCCCGCCAGATTTGTTGCTCCTGGCTATGGACCCAAACCAATGGAACAGCATCTCTTGATCAGATTCTCTCCCAATTCGCGGCTCAAGGTCAGTCCTTTTTCTGCGCATCGGGTGATACAGGTGCCTATACCGCCGGAATTCCAAGCCCGACCGATAGCCCCCTGGCCACCTCGGTAGGAGGAACGAGCCTCACCGTCCTCTCAGCCGGCGGCATTTGGTTTTCCGAACAGGTCTGGAGCTGGCAACCGAACTACTTCGTCGGGAGCGGCGGGGGGGTCAGTTCCAATTACACCATTCCAAGCTGGCAAAGCGGCATCAACTCGTCAGCGAATGGTGGTTCCACTAAAAATCGCAACATTCCTGACGTCACCATGGTGGCTGAAAACATCTTCGGCTTCGCCAATAATGGCACGCCCTATGGTATCGTAGGGACCAGTGCTGCGGCACCTCTCTGGGCTGGCGTTTGTGCTTTAGCCAATCAACAATCCATCAGCGGAGGTAAAGGCCCGGTCGGTCTTTTAAATCCGGCTTTATATGCAATTGGCAAAGGGACCAATTACATCCTCGCTTTTCACGATATTACGAGCGGAAATAACACCAATCAGACCTCCGGCACGAACAGGTACTTCGCGACGATCGGCTACGATCTTTGTTCGGGTTGGGGATCTCCCAACGGCATGGGATTGATTAATCTGCTCTCGCCACCGGTGGCACCGGTCGTCACCTCCTCTTCCAATTCTGTTGTGGGATTCACGGGCCAGTCGGTGAAACTGACCTTTACCGCAATTGGCACCCCGCTCCTGAGCTACCAATGGCGTTTCAATGGCATCCCGATTGCAGGTGCGACCTCGACCGAACTTATCTTGAACAATCTCGGTCTGCAGTCCGCTGGCATCTATTCGGTATCCGTTACGAACAGTTACGGAACCACCACGAGCGTTGTCGCGAACCTTCAGATCATAGAAGGAGTCGACACACCCCTCTGGAGTCCGTGGCACCTGGCTCTCTCTGGCTCGGGACTGTTTGTTCTGGCGTGGCGAACCCTGAGCAATGGACGGGTGCGGGGGCAAACCGGCTAGCCGGATCATTCGGTTGACGAACCGCTGAAATGCCGCGACTTCTCGTGGATGCCATCCAACGTCCTCGGTGGGCCTCTCGCCTCCTGCTGCTACCAGCCGCTGACAGGGTTCTATCGGGATGGATTTTGCCGAACCGGGGCCGACGATCGCGGATTGCATACGGTCTGCGCCCAGGTGACCCAGGAATTCCTGCGGTTCTCCCAGGAATCCGGAAATGACCTATCGACACCCCGACCCGAATTCCAGTTCCCAGGTCTCCGCCCGGGTGATCGTTGGTGCGTTTGCGTTGAACGATGGAAGGAGGCACTTGAAGCCGGGTGCGCCCCACCGGTGCTTTTGGAGGCCTGCCATCTGTCCGCCCTCGAATTCGTCGATTTAGCGGACCTGAAGTCACATTCGGTCAGGCCATCTTAGGCTCCGCTCCCAACCCATCGCCGAGGCTTTCCCTTGTTGGTGCCGCACAACAAAAAAGGCGGGGCCATTAAAGGCACCCGCCTCGAAGAATATTTCGAAGCCAATTACCGCAAACGGTAAAACTGGGCAGCCGAAGTGGTTGGGACCGTATAAGGATTGGTGGGGTTGGGGACCGGCACAAATGTTCCCTTGAGCGACTGGGCAGACTGCAACACGCCCGGTCCCGTCCAACTGAGGGTGAGCACCCCGCCTACATCCTGAATCTTCAAAACCGAAGGTCCTGACGGAGACAACTTCGGCAACGTGAAGGCGATGGAAGTGATATCGCCTGTATTCGAGTCGCTGTTCGAACCGGGAATCTCGTTGGGACCGGAATCGGCGGCGAAGTTTCCGTCAAAATACGACGGATGGTCGTTCAACATCAGGTTGTTGACGGTTCCCAAATAGTACTGTTCCACATTCCCGGACAGCCAATTGGTCCAGGTCGGCTCAAAATCAATGCTGGTGTAGGTCGGCGTCCAGTTGGTTAGCGAACCTTGTTCAAAATCGCTGTTGGGGAAGGCCAACTTTGCCTGTGCACCATCCCAGACAAACAAATCGTCAATAGCGATCCATGACCAACCATTCTTGGGAGCGTTGTCAGCCAAGGCAAAGTGGATTCCAGCATGAAACTGTGCCTTCAGCCCTTGATGCTCGGGCTTGATATAGAAACGGTAAGCGGGGAAATGCCAGGCATCGTGGCCGCCGGCTGTCGTCTGATTGGGGCCGCCCAAGGCCTGGTTGTGTTGAATATATCGAAAATCACCAGTGTCGCCGTAAACCCCGTTGGTGTTCACGTCCACCACCAATTCGATGATTCCGTAGTACTTGTTGGATCCGTCATCCTCGTAGCGGATTCGGTCCGACGTCTGAGCCGAGGCAAAACCAACGAAAACGGAATTGGTCGGGGCGGGAATCGGGGTTATGGCAAAAACGTCGGAGCGGATTTCCAAACCGGTGTTGTAGAGATTTCCATTCGAGTCCGTGGCTCCGCCGCCCGTTCCCACAAAGGTGCGACCGCTCATGTGCCGATGTTCCGCGCTCGCATCAAAGAAATAAACGTCACCCGTTGTCGCGGCCGATTTGAGAACCGTCCAATTTGGAATCTTGCCCGAGGGATGGCTGGAGGCGGTCAAAGTTCCATCACCCAATTCTTGAAACCAGTCGGTCGCGCCGGGATTCGATTCGGGGGTCGGGATGCCCTGATCAAAGCCGCCATTCTTGATGATGGATTCCTCCCAGTCCCAATTCGCTCGGAATCCGTCCAAGGCAATGCTGAAAATCGACGAGTTGTCGAAACCTACAACTTGCGCCCGCCGCCCTTCGAGTCCCGAGGTGTTGATGAAAATGGAATAAATGTCCTTGTTCTGCTGACCCGCGGACCCTGGCCAGAATCCAACCACGGGAAGGTCTTGACCCAGTTTAAACTTTCCGTCCGGGTCCTGGGTCGTGGTCCCCAAGTCCACATAGACGCCGCTGGCATTGTCCGAACCGTTCGCCCCTGGATTGTTCACAAACTCGCTGACCCCACCCGAAACGTTTCCATAAATGAAACTGGTGATGGGGGGCAGAACGAAGGGGTCGGACTCGATGACGGCTGTAGCTGCCGTGTCGGTGGATGCCGGATCAATCCGGGTTGTGAAAAAGTTGGTCCCGTAGGTGAGGTAGGCGCTGTTCTTATCCTTGAAGATCAGGGAATCATGGCTGGCCACCGACGATTCCTTGACGGTCCAGCCGGTCAACCCTTCCTCAAAAAAGCCGTTGCGAAGGGCATTGGTGACAATCAAGCCATCGGCACCGTTCACCCGAATTGACTTCACCGCCATGTAGTAGTTGGTACTGCGGTCCACAATGCGAATCTTAACCGAATGACCAATGTACTGGGACAATTGGTAAAAATAGGCGCGGACCCAGCCATTGTTCCCGTATTGAATTACATCCGCATTGGCTCCATTGGCCAGGATGGTGGCTGGCTCTTGGGACAACCAGCGGTCCACGGTGCCGTCGGCATCGATGTCGAGACCGATGTCGAAGACATCCGGAGTCAGCTGCGGTATCGCAGGATAGAACGGGGTGAACTGAAAACCGATACCGTTGGTGGGATTCACGAGGCGCTGATCGCCAATTCCGTTGGAACAGAAGTCGACCACAATAAAGGCGGGGCCGTTAGGGTTGTTGTACGGCCCGTCTGCCCGGAGTGCGACGCCATAGGATGCCCAAAACAGGGCAGCCAGGCGCAGGAGGAGGTTGAATTTTTTCATCGTTCGGAGTTTATACGTTTTCACCCGGAAATAAATGCGTAAGTGCTTTGCCTGGTTCCGATTCGGTAACATTTGTGATTCTTCAGCGCACTTCAGTCCTCTGACGACAGGACATACTGGTTTTGCGTTTGATGGCACAACCTTCCCGCTGTGCCGACGCAATTCCGAATCCCGCACCACCAATGCTTTGCCACTCGACACCTCGGAAGCTCAATCGCATAAAGACCAAATGAAATCCCTGCTGCCGAAACCGGTTGGTCTTTCACGAACAATCTTCGTGGTACTCCTTCTCGCGGTCCTCGGCTGCCGCGTGGCATCCGACTCACTTCCACCCCGGGTCGATGTCCTGCTCTGGTTCGATACGGAAGATTACCTTTTGCCAGCAGACGATGACGCCTGCCTTCGGTTGGCCACGTTGTTGAGCGACCGCGGCATTCGCTCCACCTTCAAGGTTGTGGGAGAAAAGGCCCGAATGCTCGAACGTCGCGGACGAACCGACGTCATCACCGCCCTTCGACGCCATGCCATCGGCTACCATGCCAATTTCCACTCGGTCCACCCGACACCCACAGAATATTTGGCCGACTCGGGTCTGATGGACGGTGTATCGGAATTCATTCGCCGCGAGGGCGGCGGAGCGGCGGATGTCCGAAGGATTTTCGGGGTTCCAACCCTGGCCTGCTACGGCCAACCCGGATCATCCTGGGCAGCTCAGGGTGTTGTCGCCCTGGGCCCCATTGGCGTCGCTCCCGACGGAGTCCCCTGCTATGTCGATGAGGGCTCGAATGTAGGGTGGGAACAAAGGCCTTTCTGGTACGCAGGCGCTCTCCATATGTACCACATGGGAGCCAACCACACCCGGATGGAACTGCACGATCCGTCTGAAGTGGAAACGGGAATGAAGGAAGTGTCCGCCGTCGTTGATCGACTTTCCCGGGAAGACCATGGTGGATTAATCAGTATTTACTATCATCCCTGCGAATGGGTCCATCAGGAGTTCTGGGACGCCGTCAATTTTCGGCGGGGTCGCAACCCACCCCGCGAAGAGTGGAAAGCGCCGGGGCAACTGCCGCCCGCCGAAACCGAGGCCGCCTTTCAACGATTCGCCGCTTATATTGACCACATCCGAGGGATTCCAGGAGTGCGTTTTGTCACAGCCTCCGACCTTCCCAACCTGTATCCCGACCTCGCCCGGCGGAATGGACTCAGTGAGGCAGAACTGAAGCAACTGGGACAAAGAATCGTTGACCAGGCACCGACCGGACTGGGAGCACAAACCGTCGGCGAGAAAGTCCTATCGCCCGCCGACCAGTTCGAATGCCTCACTTTGGCAGTGAAACAAATGGTTGACACCGGTATGGCCCGGTATCCGGTCCGGCCCGGCGGTCTCCTCGGACCGGACAGTCCACCGCCCGCCATCCATCATCCCACTGAAATCTCCGCCTTGGCCTTCCGAGATACCCTCCGCGACGTCGAGAATTTCATCCGCACCCAAAATCGCGTTCCATCACGCGTCTACATCGGACCGGATTCCATCCCTCCTGCCGATTTCCTCGTGACCGTGGCTTCGGCCTTCCTCGCGATGACAACCCAAGGTTCCTTTTCCACCAACGCTCCGTTTTCAATCCCCGTTGGAATCACCAATTCCCTGGAACGGTTCATTGCACCCGACAGTCCGTCGCTGTTTGGAGGCTGGATCATCCATCGCGAGGGATTCCGCGCCCCGCGCGTCGTTGAAATCGCCCGTCTCCAGGCTTGGACCCTGAAACCGGCCCGCCGCGCCATTGAGCCTTAGGGCTTCCAACAGCCTGCGGGCGGGACGCCCGCGTTCCCGGTTTTCCCGGGAACTCGAACGTCTCGTCCGATAATGGACCGTTCGGGGTCACCCCCGTGAGGTTTCCAGCAGCCTGCGGGCGGGACGCCCGCGTTCCCGGTTTTCCCGGGAACTCGGACGTCTCGTCCGGCGTTGGGCGAGACCGCAGTCGAGGGTGTTTGTTTAAGACCCAGGCACTACCCTTGGGGTCCCTCATCGGGCTCGCGAGACAATAGCCATACGGAACTTTCCGGGCTTGCACTACTCCAGCGCCAGAAATCACGTCGTGCCACCAACCCCGCGCTGACCGGATTGTCCTCGATATAGTCGACGGTGCTGATCAACTGCAGATCGTTTCTAACGAAACGGTCAAAGTAATCCTCCATCCAGAAGTGGCCTGTTCGTCGAAGGAGTTTATTGGAAGTTTTAGCGGTAAAAGATTTCCATCCTTGAACAATTGTCGACAAGGACTGGTTCGCAAACACCTCGAATAGAACGTGGACGTGATTCGGCATGATGCACCATGCGAGCAATCGGTAGCGACAGAGATGAAAGTGGAGCAAGGCTCCCTGAACCACTGTAGCAATCCGTTCATCCCTAAGCAGGCAATCACCCTTCCCCGCATCTTCAAAGAGGGAAATTCGACGTCTCAATTCCACAGATTTGGGGTCATCTGCCGATATCCGCTCCCGCATTCCCAACTCCGATTTCCACATCTCAATCTGCGAGGCAGGGACCGAGTCGCGAAGACGAAATGTGACAAACTGAATGTTCCCCGGAACGTCAAAGTGAGGAAGGAAGCCCCGACAGTGCCATCCCTTGGCCTCCAAACCAGCAAGGCGGGACGCCCGCGTTCCTGGTTTTCCCGGGAACTCGGACGTCTCGTCCGATGATGGACCGGTCAAGGTCATAGCCGTGCGAGTTTCAGCAGCCTGCGGGCGGGACGCCCGCGTTCCCGGGAGCCCGGACGTTTCGTCCGATGATAGACCGTTCGGGGTCACCCCCGTAGGACTTCCAACAGCCTGCGGGCGAGACGCCCGCGTTCCCGGTTTTCCCGGGAACTCGGACGTCTCGTCCGATGATGGACCGGTTGAGGTCACCGTACGAGCTAACCTTGGGGAACCTTTTTCACGAAGCAGGCCTTCAATCCGATGGCCATGCCATCCATCTTGCAGGAAATCTCGTGGTCGCCGTCCACCAACCGGATCGGCTTTGATTTGGACCCCGCTTTCAAGACCTGGGAAGACCCGTTGAGCTTGAGGTCCTTGATGAGGCTGACAACATCGCCGTCCGCCAGGACATTTCCATGGGCATCCTTGACCACACGGACCGTTGGTCCCGAGTCGGTGGTGGAAATCCGCTCCCAGTCGTGTCCACAGGTCGCGCATTCCCACCGATCGCCGTGCTCCAATAACTCCTTCATCTCACACATCGGACAGGCCGCCTCATTCATTTCTTGAACGTACCCACCCGTTTGAACGGACTCAATCACCCGGTTCTCACAACATTCCTTTCGGTTGCGATTGTGGACCAAAACCCCGTTCAATGGCTGGCTAAAGGCCTCGCGACCGCCTGTATTTTCCGAAAATCTCTTCTTTGGGTTTTCTTTGACCTGCGATATTCATCCAAGGTCCTAAACACCGATGGCGCATCCCATGTCCAATCCCACACCTAGCAAGGCAGCGACGGCCGCACTCCTGAGCATCATCCTTTGCTCGGGCAATGGCTGCCTGTTTGGTGGGGGTGGTACAGCACCCGTGGCTCAGCGTACGCCCGTCGGAAGCGACTTTGTCGCCACTGCAAACAGCGGTCCCCGAAAAGTGACGTTGGAAGAACTGGACCAACTGACCAACGGTTACGCTGATCGCTACTACATGACGATGGGTTCGGCGGTCGATGCCCTGAAGCGCGAAAATTCCGATCCGATTCAGCGTCGCGTTGCTCATCGAGTCCTGCTGAACGGTGTCCTGGCGATGAACGACATCGCCTCCAGCAATGACCCCTACTCACAGACTCTGGACCTGGTCGTGGCGGTGACTCTTCAAAGCATCGTCTGGATCGATGAAAATCGGGCGGAAAAGGTCTTTGGCGACCGGGCACCCATCTTGATCAAGGCGCTTCGAACGATGCGGGTGGAAGCTTGGGACCTGGCGGCCCGAATCCTTAATCCAGAGCAGTTGGAGCTTCTCGATTACTACATTGTCGAATGGCGTCGAGCCAACCCGGCCAATGACCAGGTCGCCTTTGTTAAATTCGACAATTTTGCAGCCCTGCGCTCCGGAGGGCTCCTTTCGGACCTCAAGGCAGGAGGAGGATTTTTGGCCTCCATTCAGGAAGCCGGTGCCGAGTTGAAGGAGTATCGACGCCTTGCCGAACGGGCGTTCTGGTATTCGAAGCGAGCCCCCAACCTCGCCGGGTTGCAAGCGGAGGCGGCCGTCAATGAAATCCTGGCCGCACCGGAAATCGGCTCCATTATTCAGACCGCTGACAAACTCGGCACCACGGCAGCCTCCATTCCCCAGACGATAGAGAATGAGCGCAAGGGCCTTTTTGCCGAACTGGATGCCCGGCAGACCCTGCTCACGAACACCCTGGGAGAGGTCCGCACCATCGTCCTCGGCGCGGATGCCCTCAGCCGGAGCGTTTCCACCCTCACCACCAACTTGCAGCAAACCCTTGTCACGGTGGGTGACACATTGAAAACGGTCGACGGCATCGCTCATCGTTATGGGATGGACCAGCCCTCCCCCCGTTCCGCCTCGCAGCCATCGAAGCCGTTTGACATCCAGGAATATGTCACGGCGGTGGATCGGCTGAATGGATTGGTGACCAACGTCCATTCCATCCTCATCGGCGCAGATCAATTCACCCGTTCGGACGGCTGGAACAAAACCCTCCGGGACGCGAGCGACATTGCTGACAAGCGATTAGACCGGCTGTTTCACAACCTCTGGCTGACCTTGGGCATCGCCTTTTTCGGAACCATCCTCCATCGGTTCATCACTCTGCAAATGGGACGTCGCCCGGCCATTTCCCCCTCCACAAAGCCATGATTCGCCTTGTTCGCGTCCTTGCGATGATTCTCATCGTTGGATCCATTAGCCGAGCCGCTACCAATGAGTTGGCCACCTCAGTCCAACTTGATGAAAAATCCATTGCCGAGGCCACTGCCGGACTGAGCCAGTACGAAAATGTCTCCAAGTTGAGCGGCAAATTGATCAGCGTCGGTAGCGGTACCGGAACGACCATGGTGAATCATTGGGCCGTTGAGTTTGCCCAACTGTACCCGGAGGTGGAATTGGACATTCGTGGCGGAGGGGCCACCACCAATGTCCTCGCCGACTTTATCGCAGGCAAAGTGGATATTCTGCCGATGAGTCGTCCGCCTCCCACCAATTTCGTGGCTGATTTCAAGAACAGGTATGGGTATGACGCCACTGAAGTGATCGTTGGCCCGGATGCGTTGGGCGTCTATGTCAACAAGAACAACCCCATAAAAGGACTTACTCTCGACCAACTGGAGACCATCTATTCGAGAGCCGCTCCGCCGGGGAAAATTGATTTCTGGGGGGATGTCGGAGTCACCGGATCACTTGCCCACACGCCGGTATCACGATACTGCCTCAGCAAGCGCCACGGAGCGCACACGCTGTTCCGTGAGACGGTGCTCAAGGGAGCCGAGTACAAGTTTGCCGTCCGTTTTGAGTCCATTCATAGCTCACTGGTACAAGCCGTGGGGGCAGACGAGGCGGGCATTGCCTTTGATAGTATCATGTTTGCGACCGCCCGGACCCGCTTTGTTGCCCTTCAGGCCGAGGATGGAAGGTATCTCATCCCCAGCTACGAGAATGTCATCACCGGCAAATATCCGTTGGTCCGGCCCATCCGGATCGTTTTCAACAAAAAAACGGGAACCGATCTGAAACCAATAATCCGCGAATTTCTTCGATTTGCCTTGAGCCGACGGGGTCAGCGGATCAACGCCATGGGGGGCGGGTATCCAATTACCCCCGAGCAACAGCAACAAGCGCTCAAGGTCATCGGTGAAGGCAGTTGACCCAGAAAATATCCATTTGCTCCCAACAGCGAAATAGTCGTTCATTCGCCCTGATAAACCTACCGACCATTCACATGCTCACACCTCTCAAGCTAGTCCGGAGTTACGCCCTAGTGCTTTTAGGCGTCTGCGTCGCCGTCTCCACCCTGTCTGCCGCCGACAAAAAGCCCAATATTCTGGTCATTTGGGGCGATGATGTTGGCGTCCACAACATCAGCGCTTACAACCACGGCATCATGGGCTACAAGACGCCCAATATCGACCGTCTGGCCAAGGAAGGGGCACTCTTCACCGATGCCTATGCCCAACAAAGCTGCACGGCAGGTCGCGCCTCGTTCATCTTGGGACAGCATCCCTTCCGGACGGGGCTTCTCACCATCGGCATGCCGGGCTCCGACCATGGAATTCCGGAGTGGACCCCCACGATTGCGGACTTGCTCAAGGAGCAGGGTTATGTGACCGGGCAGTTTGGAAAAAACCACCTGGGTGACCGCGATAAGCACTTGCCCACGGTGCACGGATTCGATGAGTTCTTCGGCAATCTCTACCACTTGAACGCCGAGGAGGAGCCGGAGACCTACTACTATCCAAAGGACCCGGAATTCAAAAAGAAGTATGGCCCGCGCGGAGTCCTGCACACATTTTCTGATGGCAATGGCGGCCAGCGGATTGAAGACACCGGCCCGCTGACAACCAAGCGGATGGAAACGGTCGACGCCGAGATTCACGAAGTCGCCACCAAGTTCATCGACAAATCGGTCAAGGAAGGGAAGCCGTTTTTTGTCTGGCTGAACACGACCCGAATGCATGTTTGGACCCACCTGAAAAAAGAAAGCGAAGGGCGCACCGGGATTGGCTTATATGCCGATGGCATGATGGAATTGGACGACATCACGGGTGCCGTCCTCAAGCAAATCGACGACCTTGGCGTTGCTGACAACACGATTGTCGTCTGGTCGACGGACAACGGCGCAGAAACCGCAACCTGGCCGGATGGCGGTATTACCCCGTTCCATGGGGAAAAAGGTTCCACCTGGGAAGGTGGCTTCCGGGTTCCGTTGATTGTCCGATGGCCGGGAGTGATTAAGCCCGGAACCGTCTACAACGACATCATCTCACAGGAAGACTGGTTGCCAACCCTGTTGGCCGCTGCCGGAGAACCCAATGTCGGGGAAAAACTTCAACAGGGCTACAAGGCGAACGGTCGGACCTTCAAAATCCACGCCGACGGCTATAACTTTCTGCCGTACTTCAAGGGTGAGACTAAGAAGGGTCCCCGCGAACAGATTCTTTACTTCGGCCAGGGCGGAGAATTGAACGCTGTCCGTTGGAATGACTGGAAGGTCAATTTCGCAGGCGTCTCGGGCAACATCGCGACTGGCGTCCGTGCAGTCACTGGTTGGCCCCTGATCGTGAATCTCCGGGCGGATCCCTACGAAAAGATGCCGTTCGAATCCTCGATGTACATGCGGTGGTATGCGGACAACATCTGGTTGTTCGTTCCAGTACAGCAGGAGGTCAAAAACTTCCTGGTCACGATTCCACAATTCCCCTTTCAGGAGGGTAGCAGTCTGAATGCGGCCGGGATCAACTATCAGACGCTCAAGGCCGTTGGGGCGCTGAAACGGCTTCAAGAGTTGGAAGGTCTGACACCTCCCTCGAACTAGTGCAGTCTGGACACGTCCAGTAAACCGCTCCCTGGGAGGGAGCGGTTTACTTCGGGACGGGACTCTCTCCGTGAACCAACCATCAAGGCATAGCGCGGGCATTCGTGCCTTCCAAATAAAAGCTTTTCCTCCCACCGATCGATTCATCTGCAAGCTATTGAATTACAGTCACATCGGTAGGGCGAGCCTCCAGCCGAGCCGCGGCGGTCCGTACCACGTCCGCCTCGCAAGTTATACCCGGCCGTACCCCGGGGTGCCACGGGTGGGATGCTGCCGTTTCGCAGACCTTCAGGTCTGCCAAGCTCGACCCCGTTCCGATTCTCCACGAATGGCCGACGGCCTTGCAGGTCTGGAAATCTGCTCGGTATCGCGTGTCGAGCGTGTCTTCGACCGCCTCCAGCTTCGATAGGTACCCATCGGACTCGATGCCCAATCTTTCTTTCTCTGTGTTCTCTGTGCACTTTGTGGTTGATCCCCAGGGCGCATCGGCACCGGAATACTCGCCCAGTTCATGATCTCGACTCACGTCCGATATTGGAGGTGTTCCCTGCTAATGGTCATTGCCACCTCCCTGGCTGCTGAAAACGCTCCCGTGCCGCCATCGGCATTTCAACCCACCGTCGAAAACAAGTCCCCTGCCCCAGGCCCGACTCCCGAAGGAATGGTGTGGGTCCCGGGAGGCGAATTCTCCATGGGCAACGACTCTTCAGGAGAGGCTGTCTGTGAGTTACCCGGAGTGACCCGCGATGCCCAGCCGATCCACCGGGTTTACGTTGACGGTTTCTGGATGGACAAAACGGAAGTCACCAACGAGCAGTTTGAAAAGTTCGTCCAAGCGACGGGATATCGAACTGTGGCCGAGATCGCCCCGACCAAGGAGGAATTTCCCACCGCTCCCCCTGAGAATCTGGTCGCCGGTTCCACGGTTTTTACCCCCACCCCGGGTCCGGTTCCGCTCAACGACATGTTTCAATGGTGGCGCTACCAACCGGGGGCCGATTGGCGGCATCCTGAAGGTCCCTCCAGCACCATCAAAGGGCGGGGAAAATACCCGGTGGTGCAGGTGGCCTACCCGGACATCAGCGCGTACGCCAAATGGGCGGGAAAACGCATTCCCACCGAGGCGGACTGGGAGTTCGCCGCCCGCGGAGGCCTGACCGGGAAATTGTATACTTGGGGCGATGACCTGAAGCTGGACGGGAAATGGATGGCCAACATCTATGAGGGCCGGTTTCCGCAGAAGGACTCTGGCGACGATGGCTACGCCGGCCTTGCCCCCGCGGCCCAATTTCCCGCAAACGGCTATGGGCTGTACGATATGGCAGGGAACGCATGGGAATGGGTCAGCGACTGGTACCGCCCCGATTATTATGCCCGACTGAAGCTCAAGGGCGAGATGGCACGAAATCCGCAAGGACCGGATTCCTCCTATGATCCCATGGAGCCGACCGAGAAAAAACGAGTGCATAAAGGCGGCTCCTTCCTGTGTTCGTACCAATACTGCACCCGGTACATGGTAGGGACCCGGGGGAAGGGGGAAGTCAGCACCGCCTCGAATCATGTCGGATTCCGTTGTGTCAAGAGTGCGAAAGTCGGCACTCCGTGACCCGGGTGCTGGAAACCGCCCTCCGAAACGGTCTGGAAGAGGAATCGGCTCGACTTTAGGGACGCGACCGCTTTTTTACTGAGTCAACGATATGACGATTTCATCCCGAATGCCCAGGCTGGCCATCGGACTCGCCGTCGCGACCCATGGCGTGGCAATGGCTGATGGTTCGCTTGCCCCCGAGGCCGTGGACCAATTTTCACACACCATCGGCAGCCGGGTGGAAGCCGTCACGATTCTTGGGGGCGACTTTGGTGCCGCAGGAGGCATCTATACCTTCCGAAGCGGAAGCCTCGCCGACCTTCAAATCACAAAATTCGGCGGCGGCGGTGACGTCGCCGCCCCGATGGACCTGGGGATCGGCGACATTAAATGGTCACCGGTCATCCAAGGAAACTTGGGGCGTATTCGAGCGGCGAACGACTTCGAAAAGGGTTACCTCCAGGGCAATACCTCCACCTATACGGTGATGGCTATTCAGTTTGGTGGTGGAGCACGTTTCTACCTGACAGACCACTTCAGCGTGGCTCCCACCGTCACGGGAATTTATGGCCACACCGAGAATGAGTTCCTCGCCAAAAATACCGTCGGCGAAGTGGTCAAGTCTCTGGCCAAGGGAACCTTCGTCGATTGGCAGATAGATACTTGGACGGTGGCTCCGGCCCTTGAGGTGCGATACGAGTGGATCTGGCGTCGAACGGTGTTTGAACTTTCCTCCCGTTACACCTATTTCCATACCGAGAGTTTCAAGACCACCTCACCACTGGTCAGCGTCACCGGCGGATCTCAAACCTGGGAAAACCGCATGGATGTCGACATCCCCACCCGCCTGACCGTCCTCGGTCATGAGTTGCATACCGGCGGGTTTTTATCGAGAACCCAATTGTATGGTGGCATCGCCGAAGGGCTGAACGACAACCACATCAATACCGTTAATGGACGGTTTGTTTTTGATTTCAAAGACAAACTCTGGAAGGTGCGATGGATTGGATTCGGTGCTTCCTACTTCTTCAGTGGCCATTTCGACGGCTGGTCTGCAGGAGCAGATGTTCGCTTCGAGTTCTAGATTGCACCATAAGTCCAGTGACAGTCACGGGTTCGCCGGACGCGTGCCTGCTCTCCCGTCCTTCCCCAGCCCTCTATTTCATGAATCGGTGCCGGCTGAAGGTCGCCTTGCGCCTCTTCGGAGTGCTCTTTCTTCTCCGAGGAAAGGTCAGCGCCGATTCCATTTCTCTGCGAGGTGGTGAACGGCTGATCGGACAGATACTATCCGAAGGAGCGCAAACCATCGTTTTTGAGTCACAAACTCTCGGTCGACTCGAATTTCCCAAAGACCGGGTTGAAATGATCGAAAATAATGCGAGGCCCACAGACACAAAGTCCTCCAATCCGAATTCCGTTCTTTCCGACACAAACCCGACCGCCCAAAACAGCCCAATCCCGCCCACAACTTCCACCTCGGAATTTCGACCCTGGAATGAAGCCTTTGAAACAACGGACGCCTTCGATTGGATTCAGCTGAAATCCGGCGAATGGCTTAAGGGCAGGGTCAAGTCGCTCCAGGAAGACAAGCTGGAGTTCGACAGCGACAAACTCAACCAGTTGGAATTCCATTGGAAGGATGTCCGGATGGTCCGTTCACCCCGTCCCAACAGTGTGCGGATGGAGGGCCGCCCGCCCGTGATTGGTTCGGTGATGGTAACCACCAACGAAGTCGAAATCATCTCATCCGATTCGACCAATCGTTTTCCCCGACAGCAACTTTTGGCCATAGCTCCCGCCGGAGATCGTGAACTCGACAAATGGACGGCCAAGCTATCCACCGGAGTTAGTTTTCGGGCGGGAAATACCCGGGAGGCCGATGCCGATGTCCATCTAACCCTTCAGCGGCGCACCCCTGGAACACGATTCGGGTTGGATTACCTCGGCAACTATACGAAAATCAACGGTCGGCAATCCGAGGACAATCATCGTCTCATCGGGGAGTTTGATTATTTCCTCTCCAGAAGGCTCTACCTTCGGGTTCCGGATGTGGAGTATTTCAGGGATCCGCTGCAAAATCTCTCCCACCGACTGACCGTCGGAAGCGGCGTTGGGTATGATCTGATCTCCACCCCAAGAACGGAGTGGAGCGTCACGGCCGGTCCTGCATGGCAGGATAATTGGTTTAAGTCCGTTGAAACCGGCGAAACCTCCAATGCCAGCTCAATGGCCATGGTGCTTTCCACGCGCTTCGACATCGAACTCACCGCACGGATCGACTACATTTTTGAGTATCGTTGCCAGATCACCAGCGCCGAGGACGGGAATAATACCCACCACGCGATTTCCACCCTCGAATTCGATATCCACAAGCGCCTGAAGTTGGACTTGTCGCTGGTGTGGGATCGAATTGCCAACCCCAAAGCTGAATCGTCCGGGATCACACCGACCCCGGATGATTTTCGACTGATTACCTCGTTGACGGTCGAGTACTAACCTCAACGAGCCCCGCTCTCAGATGTTGCGGATAAGTTCCGAGGCTGGGAAACGGACTTTGGCCAAAGACGCATACTTGTCATCCAACGCTCGATACCCGGCTGCGCAGGCAACCACAGTTTTATAGCCAGTTCCTACCAGCCCGAGTATTTTATCATATTCCGAGGGAACGAGGCCTTCCATGGGGCACGTGTCGACACCTAGAACTGCCGCCGCCGCCATGAATTGACCCAGCGCAATGTACACCTGATGAGTCGCCCAGTTGGTCAACTCCGCCTCGGACCGCGAGGTCAGGCTGTTGACCATCATTCCACGATAGCCTGCCAGCGCCTCCACGCTTCCGCCGCGGACCTCGACGGTTCGGGCCAGGAAATGGTCGATATACTCGACGGTCACATGGGTCTGAGCCGCAAAAACAACATACTGCGAAGATTCCACCGGCTGGGTCTGCCCCCACGACTGTGGAACCAGTGCGCGACGGACCTCGGGCGAAGTCACCACTAAAAATTTCCACGGTTGGAGACCAAAACTGGACGGCGCCAGAATCAGGGCCTGCTCGAGTGAAGCCCAAGTCTCTGCCGGGATGGAGCGAGACGGGTCAAAGCGCTTGGTGGCATAGCGCCAGTGAAGGGCTTGGTTCAGGGATTCGGGTGTGGTCGACATGGTCACTGAAAAATGGGGGCTGAGAGGTTGTGCGGGAATCATTGGGATAAAAAACCCGCCAGGACAACCTCGCCATCGTCGGCAAAATATCCAAAATAATTTTGCCGGCATCGTTTTTGAATTCGTCGCTCGCTTTCGGGTCAAAAGCGCGGTTAAAGCTACTCCCTCATGAACTTCTCGTTTCCCCTTGGACTCGCCCTTCTCGCACTCGTGCGGGTGGCCGCCGCCCCCTCGGAAACCGACTGGCCCAATTGGCGCGGACCGCATTTTGATGGCTCCAGCTCCGCGACAGGCCTTCCCACGGATTTTTCCGCGGCGAAGGCGACCTGGACCTCCCCATTACCCGGCCCCGCCGGTTCAACCCCCATCACCTGGGGTGGACGAATTTTTTTGACCGCCCCCGATGCTTCCAAGAATCTGAATCTTCTCTGTCTCGACCAGGCCTCAGGTAAAGCTCTTTGGTCTCAATCCGTGGCGGTCGGAGACAAGGAAAAGGGGCGGAACAATTTGGCGGCTCCATCACCCGTGACCGATGGCGAGCGGGTGATTGCCCTCTTCGGTACTGGCGATCTTGCGGCCTTTGATTTTGACGGGAAGCTCCTTTGGCAGCGCCAACTTTACAAGGATTACGGGCGTTTTGCCATCATGTGGCTCTACGGAAGCAGCCCTCTGCTCTACGACGGTACCCTTTACCTGCAGGTGCTCCAACGCGACGAAATGCCGGGCGATTATCCCTTCTTTGACGGAAAACCGGCTCGGGAATCCTTTCTGCTCGGACTTGACCCGGCAACCGGAAAGACCCGGTGGAAGGTCGGCAGGAAGACGGATTCCACGAAAGAGAGCAACGAAAGCTACGCCACTCCACTCCCCTGGAAACGTCCATCAGGGACAGAATTGGTCATCGTGGGTGGCGACCATATCAGCGGCCATAGCCTTGCGGATGGAACTGAAATCTGGCGCGCCCGCCTGTATGAAAAGCGGGATGATTGGTACCGTATCGTGACTTCCCCGGTCGCGGTTGGTGATTTTGTCCTCGGGTCTGGTCCCAAGGGCCAACCAGTTGTTGCCTATAAATCGGGAGGTCATGGCGACGTGACCACCACCCATCGCGTATGGGACTTCAAGGAGGCTCCCACCGACTGGTCAACTCCCTTGTTTTTCCATGATCGCGTCTACGTGTTGGACGGTGGACGGCGCGTCCTTTCCCGGATCGAGCCCAAAGGCGGGGCCATGGATTGGACCGGAAAAATCGACGTTCAAGACTCCATCTGGGGCTCTCCGACCGGGGCCGACGGCCGAATTTTCCTGCTCAGCGAAGAAGGCAATCTGATTGTTTGCGAGGCTGCTCCGGCATTCAAACAACTTGCGAAGGTGGCACTGTCGGAAGGTCCGTGCAGGTCCAGCGTTGTTGTTAGCGGAAAATCCGTCCTGGTCAGGACCGCCCGACAATTGTTCAAGTTCGGCACCGAATGAGGGGCTTGCCCTGCCGTTCCGTCACCGCCAGAGTCCTCGGTTCATGTCTTGGTTGAAGATGCGCGCTTGGTGGGTCGTGGTTCTTTGGATGACGGTCCTGTCGGTTCAGGGTGCACCCGCCGCCCCGCGCCTGGGAACGGTCACCCTCGGAGGCCAACCCTATATCAGTCTGTTGGGATGGGGCAGCATCTATAGCCTTGGGAACCGCTGGGACCCGAAGTCCAGCCAGCTTCAATTGACCAACCGTTGGATTCATCTGGAATTCAAGGCCGACACCCGACGCGTCGAGGTCGACGACGTAACTGTCACTCTCTCCTTCCCCATCCTGAGGGTCGGAGACCGACTTTATCTGGCACTCCGCGACGAAGAAACCGTCCTTCGTCCGCTTCTAAAGCCACCTCGCTATCCACCGGGCCGCAAAATCACCACCGTGGCCATCAGTCCCGGCCATGGAGGAAAGGACCCCGGACATATCGAAGGGACTCGAACAGAAAAATATTATACTCTCCAATTGGCTCAGGAGGTGCAGCGTCAGTTGCAAAAGAGCGGACTCAAAGTCATCATGGCCCGGTCCACAGATGAATTTGTTTCGCTGGAAGATCGCCCGGCAATTGCCCGCAAACGAGGTGCCGACCTCTACCTGTGCATCCATTTTAATTCCGGCGGGGGCGCGGAGGCTGCACAAGGCTTGGAGACCTATTGCCTGACCCCATCAGGAGCCAGCTCGACGAATGATCGTGGAAATAGCGGCGGAGCCGCCCGGACGGGAAACCGCTGGGACCATGAAAACCTCCAATTGGCCTATCAGCTTCACCGCGCGATTCTCTCGGAAATTGATTTCGCAGACCGCGGGGTCCGGCATTCCCGCTTCAAGGAGCTGGCTTTGGCCGAAATGCCGGCAGCCTACATCGAAGGGGGCTTCATGAGTAACCGGGAGGACGCTCGTCGAATTTTCTCCGATTCGGGACGCGCCAAGTTTGCCGGAGCCATTGTTGATGGGATCATGGCGTTTAAACGCCTAGTGGAGCGCGGTCAGCCGGAATGAATCCACCAACGTACTGACGGACATTCGGCTCACCTTCAGGGATGTTCTGCCGATCAACCACATTTTCTTGCCTTCGTGGGATGGCTCCCGTTCTGTTACGCAAATGGATTGCAGCCCTTGCCTCTCAATTTCCCGAATTCTTGTCGTTTTGCTGGCCCTGGGAAAACTCCTGACGGCTTTCCAAGCTGAATCAGCCGAGCCACTCCCCTCCCCTCCCTTACTCGAGGCAACGACCAATTTTGACCTCGTCCTACCCAGAACTGCCTTGGGCCGGGATTACCTGATGTCCGCTTCACTCATTCCCCAAGCGGTGGCGGCAACAAGTCGAGGACTGGGAGGACGGGTTGTCCGCTTTGAACTTTACCATGATGGGGTCGACCTCTACGAAGCGACCGAGGGTTTGGTCGTGACCCCTGATCTGCCAACACGCCGTCTGGTTGCAACCTTCCCCATTGTCTCTCAGGACGACTCGAAGATTGTGATCGATTTCAACCACGGGATGCGGCGCGTCTTCACCGACTCTTGGATTGGGATGGAAGCCAGCGGACGCGATGACGTCCTTGAGGTTCCCCAAAGTCGTGTGTTCAAAATGGACCGTGAAAACGAATACCTGGTCATTCGACAGGCCGTCCAGGGACGCAATCGTGAGCTCGGTGCCAACGAGGAGGCCCGGTACGAGGTTCGCTACTTCTTCTCACCCTACACCCCCGGGGCCGTTCCCCCACAAGAGCAGAGCAGTTACGATTCCCGCTACGCCCGTTTTTTTCAAACCCAGCCCGTGATTGAACCGACCACCGGACGTGCTGCCGGAAAAATCGCCCGTTTCGATACCAACAAGCCGATTGATTTCTATTATAGTGCTAACACGCCCAAGGATTATGTCGAAGCTGTGCGGGACGGAATCCTTTATTGGAACCGGGCCTTCGGCAAAGAACTCATTCGGGCCAGTCAGGCACCCGAAGGCGTGACGGCTCCTGATGCCCGCTACAACCTGGTCCAATGGGTTCCCTGGGACGATGCCGGATTCGCCTACGCGGACATTCTGTTGGACCCCCGCACCGGCGAGTCCAAGCATGGCCAGGCCTACATGACATCCGTCTTCGCCATCGAGGGCAGGGCTTCCGCCCGTCGCCTTCTCCGGGCGATGCTCGATGCCAGCGGTGACAAAAAACCTGAAAAACGAGGAACTGCAACCTCCAAGCCCTCCTGGGCTCCCCATGTGTTCGGTGCCGGCCCCAGTTGTGATATTGCCCCGGAAGAGTTTGCCGCTCAGTACGCCCAGGGACTGGCGGAATTGCTGGCCAGCGAGACCCTGACCGATGCCGCCGTTCTTCGCGCTTCACAGGACTACGTCCGCGAGGTGGTGGCCCACGAGGTCGGACACATCATGGGCTTGCGCCACAACTTTGCCGGCAGCCTGGCCTCGACCTTGTCGCATCAGGCGTTGGAAAATTGGTTCAAGGCCTACCTGCTCGGCCAAAGCCTCGACGGATATACCAACCAATTCAGCTCCGCCTCGATGATGGAATACAACCCGTTCCGGGCTGCCGTTTTTGTCGGCTGGAAAATCCGGACTTCCTCCGAGGTACTGCCCCACGACAAAGCCGCCATCCAATGGGGCTATTTCGGAAGCAACGAACCGAGGGAAAAGAAGCTGCTGTTCGGCTCCGACGAAGAGGCCGGGGTGTTTGGCGACGTGATTCGTTTCGACTATGGAACGGAACCTATCGTGGCCGCCTATGGAGAAATCTCAGCCACACTTCGCAACCTCCCCGCCCTGATCATCGAGACCTTCATCGCCGCCCGGGCACCCCGCGATCCCCGGGATCAAATTCCCCTCTCGCGCGTCAATTTGAGCGCCAGGTCGTACGCCAGGTCAGTGGCCGCCCGTTTCGCCAGCGAATTGTTTTGGCTGCGTTCAACCTCCAGATCCTTGCGGGTCGAAAATCAATTCGATTTTGTGGGCGATCTCAATGAACGGGAACGAGCCCAAGCCCACTGGAAGAATGTGAATGAGCAAGTCGAAAAATTGGGGGGAGTCGACCGTACATTCTTCGGTTTTGTGCCGGTGGATTTGAAGCTGGACCTCAAAGAAGAACCCAAAGGAGTCCCCGTGGTGGAAAAAATCTCAGCGGCAGCACTGACCAGTCGCGTTGAAAAATTGCTCGATGCGCCTGCCTACACGAATTTTGTTGGACTCGACGAAAAGAAATATTCTTTCACCAAGGAAGAAAAACAGCTGATTGTCGAGCGCGCGCGGACGTTCTTCAAAGAATTCGAGAAAGATGTCGTCCGCGAGACGCTCGTCCGGCTCGAAGATGCCCCCCGCACCCTTGGATATGCGGCCCATGAAGCGCTTCAGGAGGATGATCTCACCGCGAAGTTGGAGCATCGAATCATCGATTTGGCCCGCACAGTGATTACTGAAAAGGACGAAGAAAAACGCCTCAAGGGGAAGGTCGACAAGGGATTGGTCGAAGTGATCGACTTTAAATATGACAATGAGACACGGGTGGCCGCGGCCAAAGCACTGAACGACCGGACAGGCTCTTATCGGGCATGGTCGGTCGACGCCAAAGGCGACTTGAACAAGGCCCTCAAGGATGAGGTGGAAGGGGCGTTGAACATCCCCAATTTCAAGGATTTCAAGGAATCCAGCCTGACCCGCCCATTGCGCGAATGGTATCTCCGACAACTGGACCTCTTGAATCTTCTTCCTCCAAAACCGCCTGGACGATAATTCCTCCCCATTGGTCCTGAACTTCATCTCAAAGCCCATGGCATTGGCCTTGATGAATTGAGTTTCCGAGGACAAACGGTTTGACTCGATCCCGACACCTCTTTAGCGTGGAAATACAGTAACTTATGTCCGAGCCCACTCCTCCGGTGCCCCCGGTCCCGTCCGCCGCTCCTGCCCCTGTCTCTCCGCCGTCCCCCCCGCCTCCCACAGGAGTTCCAGCGGCCATTGAACCGCCAAAACCTGCAGATGCCGCTGCAAAGAAGCAGACCGTCCGAATCAGCCTTCCCCCCAAGCCAGCAGCGGGCCCGTCCATCCGGATTCCGGCGGCTGGAGCTCCGGCCTCACCGGCGGCAGCTGCGGCAAGCGCCGCCCCTGCAGCGCCCGCAGCCACGACAGCACCAGCCAAGGCAGCTGCGGCTCCCGCAGCCGCACCCAAGGTGGCAAACCCTCCCACCGCCGCCCAACCTGCTCCTGCCCCGGCCGCTTCGCGGTCATCGGCCGTAGCACCACCCAGCACGGTGGATGTAATCCTTGCGTTTTTAACGGCCGCCACGGGCATAGCAGTAGCGATCGTCGTTTACTTTATTGCAGATATTAACCCCTAGTTTCGAGATTTTCCCCTGATATGGCCTCCGCCAACGTGGTCCAAGTGACTGAATCCACCTTTGAAAAGGTCATCCAAAGCTCGACCGGGCCGGTCCTCCTCGATTTTTGGGCTGAATGGTGTGGCCCATGCAAAATGCTCGGACCGACCATTGACGAAATCGCCAACGAATTCGTAGGCAAAGCCGTTGTCGGTAAGGTGGACCTTGATTCGGAGCAGTCTCTGGCCGGTAAGTTTAGTATTCAAAGCATCCCGACTTTGTTGTTCATAAAACAGGGTCAAGTGGTCAAGCAACTCGTCGGAGTCCGACCCAAAAAAGAAATAGTCGAAGAACTAAAGAAGCTGATCCAGGGCTGATGGGACGCCCGGTGGGGGGACATGTGCCAGGGACGAAACCCCGCCGCCCTGACTTTCAGCCGCCCTTTTTGAATTGAGCCCGACTTAGCCGAATCGACCTTTCGATTCGGCTTTTTTAGGTTCACTTGGAGGTCTGGGTTTCTCCAAACGCCCGTGTCGGGCTCTTGGAACCATCTTCGACTGCTTCGGGACCACGCCCGCCATTCAGAAGAAACAAGACCGCCATCCGAACCGCCAGTCCGTTGTTGACCTGCTCGAGGATGACCGACTGATGGCCGTCGGCCACGTCCGATTCAATTTCGACTCCCCGGTTGATGGGGCCTGGATGCATAATCAACGCATCCGGTTTCACCCACGCCATCCGTTGGCTGTTGAGTCCAAAGTGCGCCGTGTATTCTCCGAGATTCGGGAACATCGTCACTCGCTGGCGTTCATGTTGAATCCGGAGGAGATTGACCACATCCGCGCCCTCCAGGGCCTTCCTCAAGTCCCAGGTAACCCGGCAACCCCATTGCTCAAAGACCCGCGGAACCAACGTGGACGGACCGGCTAAAGTCACCTCGGCTCCCAGCTTGAGCAATGCCCATATATTGGACCTGGCAACCCGGCTATACAGAATATCCCCCAAAATGGTCACCCTCAGACCGGCAATCCGCCCCTTGTGTTCCCGAATGGTAAAGGCATCGAGTAATCCCTGTGTGGGGTGCTCATGGGCACCGTCCCCGGCATTCACGATGTGCGCCTTTGCAAAACGGGAGAGAAAATGGGGAGCGCCACTCGCGTGATGGCGCAGAATGATGAAATCCGCGTTGAGGGCCTCCAGATTTCGGAGTGTGTCCTTGAGAGTCTCCCCTTTTTTGAGGGAAGAACTTTCCGCCGTGAAGTTGATGACGTCAGCACTTAATCTCAAAGCGGCCAGTTCAAAACTGATCCGGGTCCGTGTACTTGGTTCGACAAATAAATTCACCACCGTCTTGCCACGCAGGGGCGGAACACGCTTCACGGCCCGTTCATTGATGGTCTTGAATGATCGAGCGGTATCCAAAATCGACGTGATTTCCGACGCCGATAGCGATTGCAGGTCCAGCAGATGACGATGGTTCCAGGTCATGGATGATGGATCAACGAGGGACGATCAGGAACCTGAGGGTGAGGGTTTCGCCAGCCACACTTCACCCGTGCCCGGGTCACTCCCCAATCGAACAAAGACTCGCTCTTGGGTTTGGGTTGGAATCTGTTTGCCAACAAAATCAGCATGGATGGGTAATTTGCGGTGTCCCCGGTCAATGAGAACCGCCAATTGAACACACTTGGGCCTTCCCAGTTCATGCAGGGCGTCCAAAGCAGCTCGAACCGTTCTGCCATGGTAAAGGACGTCGTCAATCAACACGACATTCCTTGAATCCAAATCAAAGGGAATCTCTGTGGGATGCATTTCAGGAACTCGATGCCAATCCAAGTCGTCCCGATGCATGGTCACGTCCAGAGTACCCAACGGAATGGATATCCCAAGGATCGAGCTGAGCAGCGGATTCAATCGGCGTGCGACCGACACTCCCCCGCGCTGAATACCCACCAAAACCAAATCGTCGCCCGGTATGTTACTTTCCGCTATCTCATGAGCCATCCGAAGCAGCGTGAGCTCCAGGCTTTCGCCATTGAGGACCAAATTCCTCATGAGTTGGGAAACATCCGGCGGGCTCCTCGTTTAGTTTTGGCGACGAACCTGATTCCACGCGGAACGATGTCGTGTGATCCAGTCCACCAGGGCACGTTCAAAACCGATGTCATATCCGACTTTCTCAGATTCGATCCATTTGTGCTTCAGGATCTCCTCCTTTTCAGCCTGAAATTCCCGGTAAAGATTAGTGCTCTTCAAAAGCATGTCCCTGTCCTCTCCAGTTTCCACATCCCCTGCCATAGCATCAGTTTTCGAGAGTGCGATTGACCAAAACGTAACAAACACACCCGGCGTGTAAATAACTTTGTCTGTTGGACTAAAACAGGGAGCTTCCCATCGCCGTCCTTTCTCCATTTTCCGTGGCCAATCTCCTACGCTTTCAACTCGCACCCTGGCTCCTTCTGTTGTCCGCAGCCGCGTTCGGTGCCCCCGGGACCAACGGCCCTGCTGCAGTCAACCTGAACATTCCCTCGTACAACCTGCACGCCACCAACACCTGGCGATTAAACGCTCCAGGTGGCATCCGTATGGATTCTTCCGGTCTCCTTGCACTTCCTGATGGACGAATTCTGACGGTCAATGATCGCGATGGTGCCGTCTATTCCATGAGACCTGACCCTGCCAAAGGTACGTCCGACCTAACCAGCGAACCAAAGCTGTTCTCGCGAGATGCCTTGAGCCGCTTTGCTCCTCGAAAACACGGTCATTACGACGGTGAGGGGCTCGGACGTGATGCCCTCGGAAGAATTTATATGTGCGAAGAGGCGGACCGATGGATTCTCAGATGCGACCCGGGAACAGGGGCAGTGGAGTTGCTCGAAATTGACTGGAGTCCGGTAGCCCAATGGTTCAGCTCGAATCGAAATGCCAGCTTCGAGGGGATCGCCATTGACGGTGACCGACTTTGGGTGGCCAACGAGCGCCGAAAGGGCCGAATCATACAGGTCGACCTGCCCACCCTGAAGGTCGTCGATTCGTTCCAGGCACAACCCATTGGAAGCCAATCCGATGATGTCCATTACTCAGACCTCTGTTTTTTTGACGGTGCACTTTGGGTTTTGTGTCGGGACAGCTTTTGTATCCTCAAGGTGGACCCCACCACTCATGGCACTCTTGTACAATTCAATTACCGCAGCCTTGAACGATCTGCGGCAGACGCGTATGCCCAACCGTTCAATTTGGGATTTGCCGAAGGATTGAGCGTGGATCGAACCTCGATCTGGATCGTGGTCGACAACAATGGCTTTCCACGCGTCGCCGCCCTCAATGACCCACGTCCAACTCTTTGGCAATGTCTCCGACCCGACCTTGCCTTGGACCAGCAAGGTCGGGTCGCGGGAACAACGCTTCAAGGAGAAGGACGCACCCACTCTCCTTGAGTGACAAACCGGCTTCCCGATAGATTCCCAGGAACCAACCCCGGAACGAGCGATCAACGGCCTCGAGGAAGGGCACCAAGACCGGCATAAACCGCCCGGGTCCCGAGGATTTGCTCGATGCGCAGTAACTGGTTGTACTTGGCAGTGCGGTCGGTCCGGCTCAATGACCCCGTCTTGATCTGCCCGCAATTGGTTGCGACCGCCAAATCGGCGATGGTGGCATCCTCGGTTTCACCGGAACGGTGGGACAAGACGGCCGTGTACCGGCTCTTTTGAGCCAATTCGACCGCGTCCAATGTTTCGGTCAGGGAACCGATTTGGTTCACTTTGACCAGGATGGAGTTGGCGGTACCGGTTTCAATGCCGCGCTGGAGGAATTTGACATTGGTGACAAACAAATCGTCTCCGACCAACTGGACCCGATGGCCCAGCTTTTCCGTCAACGTCTTCCAACTTGCCCAATCGCTTTCCGCACACCCATCCTCGATGCTGACAATCGGGTATTTGGCGCACAAATCGACGTAGAATTGGACCAATTCGTCGCCGGAAAGGGTCTTGCCGGAACTCTTTTTGAAGGTGTAGGTCCCGTTGCCGTTGTAGAATTCCGAACTCGCCACGTCCAAGGCCAAAAAGATGTCCTTGTTGGCCTGATATCCGGCGTTCTCCACCGCCTGCAGGATGACGTCCAAGGCCGCCTCGGCGCTATCCAGACGGGGAGCAAACCCTCCCTCATCACCCACGGCCGTGCTCAACCCCTTCTTTTTCAGCACCGATTTCAACGCGTGAAAGATCTCGGTAATCGCCCGCAACCCTTCGCTGAAATTGGGGAGTCCGTGAGGCATGATCATGAACTCCTGGAAATCAATCGGCGCATCGGAATGTGCACCACCATTGATCACGTTGGCCATCGGCACCGGCAGCACCTTGGCGTTAGGTCCCCCGAGGTACTTAAACAGGGGCTGCCCCAAGGCTGCCGACGCTGCCTTGGCGGTGGCCAACGACACGGCTAGAATCGCATTGGCCCCGAGGTGCGACTTGGTTTCGGTTCCATCGAGCTCCAACATCGCATGATCAATATTCAATTGGTCCAGCGCATCCATGCCTTCCAGCGCTGGAGCAATGGTCCCGGTGATGTGTTGCACCGCCTTGGTTACCCCTTTCCCCAGATACCGGTTTTTGTCGCCATCCCGCAATTCGATGGCTTCGTGCTCACCCGTGCTGGCACCACTGGGAACGGCAGCGCGGCCCGTAACGCCGCAATCGAGCACCACGTCCGCCTCGACCGTCGGATTCCCCCGGGAATCTAGAATTTGGCGTGCGAGAATTTCAGTGATAGTGGTCATTTGTAGTGGATGTTTTCTCAGTCTCGTCGTCGATGAGCCGCTATGGAACGGGACATCAGGCGGAGCGTCAAGGCAGGCCGTCTGATTACAGCCCAAACGTCGAATTTTGAACACTGGACCCCGGCTGGTACTCCAACGGCGACCTGAACCGCTCCGCGGCTTTGGCTAGCGTGCACTCGGTGAGCAGTCTACCCTATGGTCATTAACGTGCCTGAAATAAACACTCGCCGCCTTGAACTGGCGGCCGAACACCTTGCCAAGGTGCGGACGGAAATAGCCCGCGTCATCGTAGGTCAACAGGAGTTGGTCCATCGGCTTCTCATTTGCCTGGTGACCCGAGGGCACGTCTTACTCGAGGGCCTTCCGGGACTGGCCAAGACCGCGACAGTCAATTGCCTTGCGAGAACCACCCACTGCTCTTTCGCTCGACTTCAATTCACGCCGGACCTGCTTCCTGGCGACATCACCGGCACCTTGGTCTACGACCCGGTCCAGGGAACATATTCCACCCGAAAAGGGCCGATTTTTGCGAATTTGGTCCTTGCCGATGAAATTAATCGCGCCCCAAGCAAGGTTCAGTCCGCTCTTCTGGAGGCGATGCAGGAACGCCAGGTCACCATCGGCGATCAAACGTGGGCTTTGCCTGATCCTTTTTTAGTCCTTGCCACCCAGAACCCCATCGAGCAGGAGGGGACGTATCCCCTTCCAGAAGCCCAGATGGACCGGTTCATGCTGAAGGTAATTGTGGGGTATCCCTCCGCCAGCGAAGAGCTCCAAATTCTCGACCGGATGGGAACGACCAAACCTGACTTCAATCTGACGTCCGTCGTCACTCCCTCGGAGCTTCTCGAACATCAGCGCCTCGTCGACCTCATTCACGTCGCCCCCCTCGTCCGCGATTACATCGTCCGATTGGTCATTGCCACGCGGGAGGCAGTTCAAGGTTCTGGCCCGATTCAGGAGCTCAAGCGCCTGATTCGGATTGGAGCCAGCCCCAGGGCCACCATTAATCTGTTGCTGGCGGCACGCGGTTCCGCCCTGCTGGATGGTCGTGACCACGTTACGCCCGAAGACGTGAAGCGTATTGCCCCCGATGTCTTGCGCCACCGTCTTTTGCTAACTTACGAGGCGGAAGCGGAGGAGGTCCATACCGACCAATTGATCTCCACCCTTCTCTCAAAGGTCAAAGTTCCCTGACCCGAGCACCGTCAAAAGGGCCTTTCATTTTCCCCAAGCTCCCATGGCATCCCAATCACGCATCGTCCGAATCTGGGTATCATTGCTTCCATCCCTGGTTCTGACGGGGAGTGGCATTGCTTCCGAGATTCTCTCGGTTTTACTCCATTCTTCCATGAATCTTGCCGGATTCATCATGATCCTTCCGGGAATTGCGTTGGGAATCTGGAGCCTGGCGACACCCACACGGCAGATGCTCCGGATCAGTTGGCCGGTCGCCATCGTGTTCCTGGTTGGAGGAGGAATCTACTTTTCGAACTATTTGACCTACATGCAAAACGGAGCCCGCTAACCGGACGATGACGACCCTCGCTCTCATTCATGCTGCCCCCTGACTACGCACTCCGACTTCGGAAGATGGAGGTGCGCGCTCGCTTGGTCAGCGAACAGCTCCTTGGAGGGCGTCTCGGTAGCATCTTCAAGGGGCGCGGCATGGATTTTGCCGACGTCAGGGAATATGTGCCCGGGGATGATGTCCGTCGGATCGATTGGAATGTCACGGCACGCCTCCGCAAGCCGTTCATCAAGCGACATATTGAAGAACGGGAATTGGTGGTGATGCTTCTTGTCGATGCCAGTGGGAGCGGACATTTTGGAACAGCGGACCCTGCTTCCGCTGCGGCGGAAACCAAGAGGGAATTGGCAGCCATCGTTGCAGGCGCACTCGCGTTCGGGGCTGTGCGCCAGGGAGACCGGGTCGGACTGCTTCTCTTCACCGATCGAGTGGAGCGCCATGTTCCCCAGCGCAAGAGCCGGTCCCATGTCACCCGGATGCTCCATGAACTGCTGTACTGCCCACTCCAATCGAAGGGAACCTCCATTTCCGCAGCTCTCCGCTACTTAAACCACGTGGTCACCAAGCCGGCCCTGGTCTTCGTTCTTTCCGATTTCGAAGACGTCGATGAAGCGTCCTGGGTTCGCGAAATTCGCGCTACCAATCGGCGGCATGAGGTCATTGGACTTCGACTGATGGACCGGCGCGAATGGGAACTACCCGATATCGGATGGGCTTTGTTCCAAGACTCCGAGACTGGCGAGATCGTTGAATTGGATACTTCCGACCCCGAAGTGCGGGCGGGTTGGAGAAATACCACGGAAGAAAGGGACCGTGAATTGGTGGCTACCTTTAAGACCGGGGGGGTTCCGCTTTTATCGGTTCGAACCGATGAAAAATGGCCGCAAAGGCTGCAACAATTTCTCGACCACTGCGCCGGGCGGCGAATCGCGTGAACGGCGGTGACCTGATTAACGACCTGCAACTTGTACCGCTCCACCCTTGGTGGCAGCGCCCGGCCCTTTTGGCCATGCTCGCTTCTTTGGCCGTCGCCGTCCTTGCAGCGGTCGTCTGGGCCGTTCTCCGTTGGAGGCGACAGCCATCCTCCCCAATTCCAACGACAATCGAACCCGACTGGGCAGCGGAATTTCAACGCAAGCTTGCCGAGCTAAGGTCTAAAAGCCCTCAGTTGGATACCTACACACTCGCAGTTGAGGTATCCCGACTTCTTCGCGAGTTCCTTGTCCGCGCCCAGCGATGGCACGCCACTTGCCAGACCTCACACGAACTCCTTGCCATGGCGATGGCAAACCCGGGATTCAAAGTCTCGCCACGGCAACGGCTCGAGTCATTCCTAAAGCTCGCCGACAGGATTAAGTTCGCACAACTCGGAGCCGTACCGGAGGAAAAGGAGCAACTCTTGAACGACGCCGAAGCGTTGTTTCTGGACTTGGCTGAACCTCGCAATTCCATCCCGATGCCATGAACTGGATACCGTCGGCTCTCCATGGCTTTGAATTTGGCACTCCCTGGTGGCTGCTGGCGCTGGTTATTCCCATCTTCCTGCTGTGGTGGACTGGTCGAACGGGCCCCATTCCCTCCATTCCGATTCCCAATATCCGAAGAATTGCCCACTTGGGACGTAAACCGCAACGTCATCGGGGTATTCGCCGTTTCATTTGGCTTTTGCTTCCCGTCAGCCTGATCGTCATCGCTCTGGCCCGCCCAAGAATTCCAAGAGGACAGGTGCCGGACCCAAGCCAGGGCATCGATATCATGCTGACGCTCGATTACAGTCGCTCGATGGCCGAAACCGATTTTCGACTGAATGGAAAACGAATCAGTCGTAAAGATGCCCTGGTGGCTGTGACCCGCGACTTTGTCAAAGGACGTCCCGATGACCGAATCGGGATTGTCTGCTTTGCCAGGACACCCTGGTTGGTCAGCCCGTTAACCCTCGACCACGAATGGGCTTTGGCCTCCATGCAAGAGGCGGAACTCGCGACAGGAACCGGGATCGGCTGGGCCATCTCAGCCAGTTCCACCTTCCTGAAACACAATAGTGAACGGAGCCGGATCATTATTTTGATCACCGATGGAGAAAACTCGGCCGGTCCCCGCCCGCTGGAGTCTGCTCCTCAGGCGGTAAGAGAAAAAATCAAGGTCTACACCATTTTGATTGGCCCCGAAATGGTCACCCCATCGGCGGCCGCCAACCATGAACTCAATCGAGTGGCCCGCCTGACGGGAGGTCAGTTTTTTCAAGCCAACGATGCCCGCGCATTACAGGAGATCTACAGCTTGATTGATCAGTTGGAGAAAAGAGAATTGGCACAACAGCGGCATGTAGAGTGGCAGGAATTGTATCCTGCATTTATCCTGCCTGCGGCTGTATTGTGGTTGATTCATCTCCTGATTTTGCCACTCGTGCGCCCCGGTTTCCCATGAGGTTTACCTTTCCATGGATTGCCTATGCCACACCCTTGGTGGTTATTCTGGTGGCGTGGGCGCAATCCCTGCTGATTCGCCGACGCCGTCAGCGGTTCCTTGTCTTCACAGGGGGCCTCGCGCGGCCCTGGGCTGACCCCGGCTATGTCAGAAGACGGGTCCAAACATCGCGAATCATATTCCTGGCGACCGTTGCCTGCCTGTTGTTCAGCGCCGCAGGACCATTGGTATTCAAGCCGACCAACCAGTCCGAACTTCGCGGAATTCCGTACATGATTGCCCTGGATGCATCGAGATCGATGCTGGCAGGGGATGTGCGGCCGAACCGGTGGAGTGCTGCCACAAATTCACTGGACCGATTTCTAGCGGATTCCCGTGGAGACCGCGTTGGGTTGATCACCTTTTCCGGAGTTGCCTACCTCAATGCCCCCCTGACTTTCGATATGGTGGCGTTGCGCATGATGCTGCGTTATCTCGACCCCAATGCCATCGAGGACCCCGGAAGCTCCCTGGCCTCTGCCATCGATCGTGCAGCGCGCTATTTTTCAACCAATCAAATCTCCCCCCGACTGTTGGTGGTCATTTCCGACGGCGAGGATTTGGCCGGAAACCCACTGGATGTGGCCCGCAGGCTCCATAACCAGATGGGACTGAAGATTTGCACCGTGGGGGTGGGCACCGCTGCAGGTTCTCGTGTCCCCCTGAACCGCCCCGGAAGTGCCGCGAAAAACTCATTTGGTCAGGAGGTCGTATCGCGTTTGAACGAGGGGAATCTCCAGCGCCTTGCCGCCATGACCCGCGGGCGATATTACCGATTGGGAGAGCATGGTGAAGGTCTCGATGCTCTTCGGCGGGATGTCCTTTCCCCGATGGCTGAGTCCGCCGCGCGGGCCGATCTCCGGCAATATCGTCCCCTATTTCAAGTTCCTCTCGTCCTGGGCCTGGCTGGCATTCTGGCTTTTATCTGGATCGGTGCCGACCGGCATCAACGCCCCCGCCCCATTGGCTCCATTGCACCGTTGCCGCAATCGTCATGAAACTCATTTTCCGTCTCCTTCAACTCCTTGGGGCCCTGCGGCAAGGTGCTTGGCGCTCACCAGCGTTCTTCCTCTTTGCCATGTGCGCCTTCCCGCATAGGTCATGGGCGGCCCAGACGCTATCGTGGACAACCGAACCCGAAGTCCTCCGTCTGCAACAGCTCATTGCCAACGGGCAACCGTCCGAAGCCCTGGTCCGCCTCGCAGCAGAAATGGAACGGGACCCATCCAATCCAAGGGTGGCCTACGATTGCGGGATTGCCGCCTACGCCGCCGGAAGATACGAAGAAGCTCTCTTGTCGTTTGATCGCGCCGAAAGCGAGGGTCGGGGGTCTTTGGTGCGGCAGGCCCGTTTTGAAAAGGGCAATGCGGAATTTCAGGTGGGACGTGAGGCGGCTTCCGTCAATCTCGATGACACAATTTCCCATTGGAAGGAATCCCTGCGAAACTACGACTTGGTCCTCCAAGACAAACACCATGCGATGGCTCAGTCGAATCGCGAGTTTGTCCGGCATCAGTTGCTACAACTCCTTCTCTCAGCCGGAAAAACCAATCTTCAATCCGCACTTCAGCCCAATCAGACGCCGGCGCAGAGGATCGAGCCCTTGCGAAACGCATTTGGGAAATACACCGAGGCGCTGGAAGTCGCCCCCGAAAACCCCGAAGCAAAATCCGGCGAGCAGAATTCACGCGACTTGCTTGCCGAATCCCTGGCCCGGGAAGGCAGCCGAAAAGCCCAAAACGTTCGCTACATAGCCCCAGGGCCTAGAGAGGCTCCCATTCTCCGCCCAGATTTCAAAGACATCGAAGAAGGAGTCGGCATGCTCGAGGATGCCCATCAACTCAAGCCAGCAGACGCCAACATCGAACGGGCGCTGGAAGAAGCAAAACATCGCATGGCTCAGGCGATGACAGACCATGCCCAGCACATGCTCGACCTGGAGCCGCGCATTCCCCAACCCCGTGAAAAACTCGCGGTCCTGAGAATGGCCAAGGAGTTTGTGGAAAAGGCTCTCACTAAAGTGCCGGACCACGCGGCCGCGAAAAAGACCCTCGACGAAATCAACCGTCGACTGGCGGATGTGATGGAGGAACAAGGAGACGAGTTATCCCAGCAAAGCGATCAGGCCAATCTGGAGCAACAAACCCAAATGCTGAGTCAGTCACTTGATTTCTATCAACAGGCAGGCGAGCTAAAACCTGCCGATACCGGCCTGCCCAAAAAAGCCGAACAGACACAGAACAAATTGGTTCAAGCCCTGGACAAACTGGCCAATCAGTTGATGCAAGGCCAGGGACCCAAAGAGTCCCTGGAATCCCAGGCAGCCCGACTTGAAGGCGCCGAACAGGCATTGAACGAGCTTCAATCGCTGAGCCCCTCCCAGGAAACTGCGGGAAAAGCAGAGGCGGTGGGTCAGCAACTGGACGGAATCCGGCAAAAGCTTGCTCAACAGGCCCAAAAGTCTGGGCAACCAGGACAACAACCCGGCACGCAGCCGAATCAACCCTCTCCTTCTCAAATGAGCCAGAACGGTATTCCCCTGGATGCCCC
>CAITXU010000276.1 GCA_903896505.1 uncultured Verrucomicrobiota bacterium
AGAGAATCCGCTGTCGTCGTTGAAAAAGGTCACCCGCTCGATAAGCCCGGAGAGGCTCTCGGCAAACTGCTTTTTCGGTTCCGGCGGCAATTGCCGGCTATTCTGGCGACCATTCACTGACAGCGCAACGTTCGCTGCCGTGGAAGCTAAGGAGTCCATTGGGCCGAGGTCTTTGACGAGCGTCGCCTCGATCAGTCGCTCAACGCCGAGGAGTTTTCTGCGTATCTTCCCCCCACAAGAATGATTCACGTCACAAACGAGGCGTGCCTGTTTCAGTGGCCATGCCGATGGTGAATGTCGGGAAAATGCGGGTGGCTGTGCTCCAGTTCCACGTGCCGGTGCGGGTGTGAATGTGGCTCGCCGGTCGGGTCGCTCGCCGCGTGAACGTGCTGATGATGCTCATCGTGCGTGTGCAAATGCTCATGCTCCAGCGGCTCGTGACGGTGAGGGTGTTCGTGGCGCTCGGTAAGATGCAGCCAGACCCCGGCCGCCATCAGCAAACCGGTTATGACAAGGCCCGACGTCATTGGTTCGCGAAGGAACAACACGGAGATCACCGCGCCGACGAATGGTGCGAGGGCGAAATAAGCTCCAGTGCGCGCCGTACCCAGGTGACGCAACGCGAGCACGAATAAGACGAGGCTGACGCCGTAGCCGAAGAGACCGATCACCCCGATGGCGGCAATCGTGTCGACCGGCGGAAGCTTGGTCCCAAGCGCGAAGGCGAGCGCGGTGTTGACCGTACCTGCGCAGAGCCCCTTCAACATCGCGATCTGCACCGGGTCTGCCGACGACACGTTGCGTGTCAGGTTGTTGTCCGCCGCCCAGGCGAGACACGCGCCGACGATGGCAAACGCACCCCATGGCACAACGACTTCCGGTTGCCCCAGCCACGAGAGCCCGACGGCACCGGCGGTGATCAAGGCCATGCCCAAGGCGATACGACGGTCGAAGTTTTCCTTAAACACGGACCACGCAATCAATGCAGTGAACACGCCTTCCAAATTGAGCAAAAGTGACGCGGTGGATGACCGCAGCACCCAAAAGGCAAAGGGCTGCTCCCGTCCAATCCCAGAGGTCTGGAGTGCGCCGCTCGACAAGCCACATCCAAATTAGAGCGACGGCGATGTAGACACCACCATAAGCAGCGTAGATGCGCCCGGCGGAGGCAGAAGGATGCAACGTCAACAGCCAGACAAACACCGCCAGACTCGTCACGCTGGGCAACAACCACAGCGCCGAGCGTCCTGCCTTGAGCCAGAGATAAGCCGTGTAGCAGCCAAAAATCTCTGCTACGGCAGTTACGGCAAAGAGTGCGCCAGTGCGAAGGAGGGTATTCACGGGTCAGTTTTTTCCGCTGCAGTGCGGTTGGCACGATTTTGCCTTCGCTCCAGCCATTCGTAAAGCATCGGAAGCAGCACCAGAGTCAGGATGGTATATCTGACGATGTCGCCGATGACGGCGGTGTCGAACGGAAGCTACACTTCTGCGCCCGAGGCGAGTGGCAACTGCACGAAGCTGAGCGAGACGACAGCGGCGAGAAGCTTCTTGACCTCATCGAGGCGTTGGTTGAAGGTAAGTGGTATGTTAGGTGCCCATTGGGGTCAGGCTGATGAGTGCTTTCTTGAACGAGTTGCCGCAAGGCGAAGCGCCGTTACTGCTCTTCGCACCCATCCCGATTTTTGTTTTCTATACCATCATTTTCATTTGCGTGGCTCCAGGCGGCTTCAGTTCGTGGCGCATCCTACTGATTGAGCCGACCATCGTCTTTCGGACATGAATGACATTCGTAAAACCCTTCATCCCCAACCAGACCATATCTATGACAAAGCACACAAAGAAATACCTCGAAGCCGAAAGCGCCCAAACCTTGCGCGAAGGCGTGATGGAACTACGACGTGCCGAAACTGCCGAAAATGATGCCGCTGAAACTTTCGCTCCCGAACTGAAGCACGACATTGATGTTCACGATGCGATTCACGTCATCTTCGCGTGCCAGACCACGCTGGCCGGTGAAATCATCGCACACGTCTGGACAGCATTTGGTACAACGGCCTCCTTAGCAGAAATGCATCGCGTAAACCGACACGCCGACCATCGCGCGGTGCTGGCGCAGATCGGCCACCGGAAGCTTCTGCGCGTCTGGCTCACGAGTCTTCCGCGCATCCTAACGACGATCTTGAATGCGTTCTGCATGAAGCGACGTTGGCGGGTAGAGGACATGGATTCCTTTCTCGATCAGAGACTGTGCGACATTCGACGCGAGCACAGAATCCGCCTTTCGAAAACAAGCCGCACAACCGTCGCTGACGAAGCAACGAACGGTGCGTCATTGCGCAGCATTCGGTCGAAATTACCAAGCTTGGTTAAACTAAAAGCGTAATCATACCCACGTCGAATGATCAGGAGCCGACCGAATCAGTCGTAAAGTTTCAGTTGAGCGCCAGCCAGCGTGAAAGGCTGGTTCGAAGTTGCTGCCGGGCGCGGTAAAGCCGCGACTCCACGGCCTTGACGGTCGTGGCAAGGATGCTCGCGGCCTCGGCGACCGAACGGTCTTCGAGTTCGCAGAGCACGATTGCTTCGCGCAGGTCATCGGGCAGATGAGCCACAGCGTCACGGACGGCCGCCTGTTTTTCCGTGCGCTGGGCGTGCTCGTCGGGAGTGTCGCCGACAGCGGGAAGCCTGTCGGCGACACTGGGCCGGTCGTCCATGTCGGAGGTTTCCAGCGGCACTTCTGGTCTGCGGGCGCGGGCGCGGAGATGGTTGCGCGCCAGATTGCCGCCGATGGTGAAGAGCCAAGTCGAGAAGCTTAGCGTCGGTTTGAAATCGCCGCGGTGCTGGTAGACGCGGACGAACGTCTCTTGGGCAAGGTCGTTGGCGGCGGCTTCGTCGCCGACGAATCGACAGAGAAAGCCAAATAAAGCTCCTGCGTGCCGCTCCATGAGGCAGTTGAGTGCTGCATCGTGTCCCGCAATAAGCCGAGCCATGTCAGCCCGGTCGAGGGCGTCGCTCTCATGGTCGCTCATGGGAAGGATGCGTCATCACGTCCTCCAAACTACCTTGCATGCCGAGCGTGAGATGCCGCATCTCGGCGAGGTAACGGGCACCTTGTTCAACCGGCATCGTTCGGGCCACTTCCTGAAAATGGCGGAGCATTTGCGCCTGGCATTCAGCACGAAGGGCGGCGGATTCGCCGAGCTTGCGCTCGACTTCGGTAGATATGTTGGTCGCCACATCCAATACGGCCGCGAGTTCACGGTTCTTTGCGTCGATGCGCACGCACATCGCCTCGCACTTCGGCAGGTAGCCTTCGTGCAGCAGACGAATTCGCGCCATCTCAACGTCCGTGAGTTTGAATTCGTGGCAAATCCAAGCGAGATCGTCCGGCCTCTGGGTACCGAATGCAATGCATGCACGAGAAGCCGTCCAGTAACAGACGGCAAACATCGCGCTGCCAACCAGCAGCGCGGCGAGTACCAAGCTGGTGGGATGAAGTTTCATCAAGGAGCGGTCCGATGAAACGGGCTAACGGCGGCAATATAACGGATGCGGTCGGCGCGGTGGGCTTGACCTTCGCCGTCCCGGATTCCGAACCAGGTGCCCGCAAACACGACTAGGACCAAGGCAGCAGTGGCATATACCGGGCGCAGTAGGCTGCCGACGAACTGCTCCAGCCAGCCGTGCGGGGAGGCAGTTTTCGCCGCCCGTTCGGCGCACTGCAGGCGTTGCCAGACGCCCTCCTCGAACCGCGGCGGAAGCACCGGTGCCGGATGGGCTTCACGCAGTAGCGCGCTCAACTTCGGGTCGTCCGAATTGGGATCGGGCGGGTTCATACAAGAAAGGCGGCGGGGTACACCCGCAGCCCGTAGGTTGTGCTCAGTTGCAACATGCCATGTGAGCGTGCTCCTTTTTCGGCATATTACAATGCGCCGCCGTATTGGTGCCGGCAGTTGGAGTTGAAGCACCCGACATGCAACCCATCTGTTGTGGACTGCTTGTGGCGGGATCGGAGACGACGGGCACTGCATTGGCAGCGGCCCGCGGCGAATTCAACGCTTGGGCGGCGCTTGTCGCGATCAACGCGCTGATACCGACAGACAGGACTGCGAGGGTGACATTGAATTTTTTCATGATGGAAATGCGGTGTGTTTTGCTTTTTCGGGCGACGAATCTCGCCGCCCTTCAACTTGGCTTACGCCGCTGCCCAAGAAATCCCGCGAACTTTGTCCAGATTCCAACCCGGCATCAAAACACGACGACAAGCTCTCCGTCCTGCCGCGCTCTGCGTGCCAAGAATCTTCGGACCGCCAAACCAGCATTCCAAGGTGCGTTGGCCGGGTTTCGAGTGAAGATAGGCGCGGTATTCGACGCCCTCGCGACTCTGAGCAAACAACTTCGCGACTTCGCGTAGTGTTCGCTACGTCCAGACCGTGTTTCGGAGGGAGCCGGATAGATAGGGAGCCAGAACGCACTCTTGGTCAGGTTTCCCGACGAAGCAGACGTTGGCGGAAAGTCCGGATACGCCCCAAATGAATCGAACCCGGCTGGAAATGCCGAAAAACCGAATGTTTCGAAGGCGGGAGAAAACTAGGCTCAGCCTCGGTGATTTACTTGCACTTTACTTGCACTTCCTCGTAACTCGTTGATTATCAATGGAGCGGGTGAAGGGAATCGAACCCTCGTAACTAGTTTGGAAGACTAGCGCTCTACCATTGAGCTACACCCGCACCGCTGCTCAGGGGCATAAATTAAAGGGCGGAAGGACAAATTCAAGTCCGGTTTCGGAAAGTTGTGCGGTACCGTCCCGGCGATGCGACACCTGTCGGTTTGGCATCGCAGCGGCCATTTCCGCTGCCGAAACCGGAAATAGCCCCCTTTGCCGCCCCGGGGTAGGGCAATCTCGCGCTTGCCCAATGATCCCACCCCCCACTAGCGTCAGGGACCAATGAGTTCGATTCTTCTGCGGGGTGGACGGGTCATCGACCCCGCTTCCCGCTTCGATCAGGTGGCCGATGTGCTGATTGTCGATCAGTCGGTGCGCGAAATCGGTCCCGGGCTCGTCACGCCGGCCGGTACCGAGGTGTTCGACGTCACCGGTCGGATTGTCTGTCCGGGGCTGATCGACATTCACGTTCATTTTCGCGAGCCCGGCCAGACCAAGAAGGAAGACATCGCCTCCGGCTCCCGCTGTGCCGCCCGGGGCGGATTCACCACCGTGGTCTGCATGCCGAATACTTCACCGTCCGTGGACAGCGCGGCTACGGTTGCCCTGATTCAAGACCGGGCCGTTCTGTCGGGAATCCGGGTCGAAGTGGCCGGGGCCCTCTCCAAAGGTATCGACGGGGAGGAACTGGCCGCCATCGGTTCCCTGTTCAAAGCGGGCGTCGTTGCCCTCACGGACGATGGTCACTGCATCCAGAGCAATGAGCTCATGCGACGGGCCTGCGAGTATGCCCGGATGTTCGACCTGCCCATCATGGACCACTGCCAGGACTATAAACTGGTCGCGGAAGGGGTCATGCACGAGGGCTATTGGTCGTCGGTGCTCGGATTGCGCGGTTGGCCGGCCATGGGCGAAGAGGTGATCGTTGCCCGGAATATTCTCTTGGCTGAACAGACCGGGGCCCGGATTCACTGCCAGCACATCAGCAGTGCCGGAAGCGTCCGATTGTTGCGGGAGGCTCGTCAGCGCGGCGTTTCCATCTCCGGCGAGGCCTGTCCGCACCACTTTATCCTCACGGACGCTGCCGTGGCTGGCAGCGAGGAGTTTTGGAAAAAGGACGGGGCGGCGTTGGTGGAAGCCGGGGTTGCCGGAAATCCGCCGGTCTCGTGGCCCGCGTATCACACGTTCTTCAAGATGAATCCCCCGCTGCGGACGGCGGCGGACCGGGAGGCCATCATCGAGGCACTCGTCGACGGAACCCTCGGCATTCTGGCCAGCGACCATGCACCCCATACCAACTCCGAAAAGGAGGTGGAGTTTGACGATGCCCCCTTCGGCATCCTGGGCTTGGAGTGCGAGGTCGCCCTGTGCCTGCTGGCGCTGTATCATCCGGGTCGCCTGGAAATTGCGGAAATCCTGGCCAAATGGACGGCGAATCCGTCCGAATTTTTGGGTTTGAAGGATGGACGCGGCCGGTTGCAGGTGGGTGGCCCGGCGGATGTGACGGTGCTGGACCTCGACCTTCCTTGGGTCGCTCGCAACAGCGACACCGCCAGCAAGTCGCGCAACTCGCCTTTCGATGGATGGCATTTGCGAGGCCGACCCGTCATGACCGTGGCACGCGGGGCGGTGGTTTGGAAACTGGAGTAGGGGGGACGAAGCGAATCGCCGCGTGAAAATATCCTGACAACGGGCAGGATTTTTTCGACTCTGAACCCACCGATGGCTGGATCACAGACTCCCACTCAACCCGTGTCGTCCCCGAGCCTTCCGCGTCGCCTCGCGGGGTACCTCGCCGACAGCTCCTTTCTGGGGTATGGCCGCCGATTGATGAAACGCAATGAAGAGGTCTACTCCATGCCCCTATCCAAGTGGCAAAAAGTGTGGACGGGCGTCTATTTGATTCTTCGGGACTATTCCACCGGCCTCTTCCCTCCCACGTTTGCCGATCAAAAGGCTGCCTATGAGGCGGAGATGAATTTTTACTCGGCCATGCCCGGGATCGAAAAGGCCGGGGCCATCGCAAGCCATATCCAGAAGCCTTTCTGGACCGCGTATTACTTCGGGTTCTACAGCAGCCGATTCACCCGTCTGGCCGGTGTTTTCGAATCGGTGGGACTCAAGGCGGGAAGTCGGATGCTCGAATTGGGCTGCGGCTCCGGCTGGACCGCCGAATTCCTCGCCATCATGGGCTACAAGATGGTGGCGACGACGATTGGCCCCGATGAAGTCGCCATCGGCGAAAAGCGGATTGCGGCCTTGAAAGCCCGCGGAATCGTGGATGAATCACGCCTCGCCTTCCGGCAGAGCCCCATGGAAACAGTCGACAAGGTCGTGGTTGATCAACCTCCCTTCGATGGCGTTTTTGTCTTCGAAGCGCTCCATCACGCCTACGATTGGCGGCAGACCATTCACACGGCGTATCGCTGCACGAAACCCGGCGGATGGTTCATTGTGGCGGACGAACCCAACCTGCTCCACACCTTCATCAGCTACCGGGTGGGACGTCTGACCAATACCCATGAGATCGGGATGAGCCGACGAGACTTGCTGGCAGAAATGAAAAAGGCGGGATTTCAGACAACCCGGATTTTCAGCTCCCGATTCGACAATCGAATTAGCCATCTTTGGCTGGGTGCCCAGAAATAGGGGTAATAGACGGCGCGGAGGCTGACAGGAATGATAGTGGGAAGGCCGAATACCGGAAAAGGGAGGTGGGGTGGCCGACGGGACTCGAACCCGCAACAACCAGAACCACAATCTGGGGATCTACCATTGATCTACGACCACCAACCCGGAGGGAGACATTAGAAAGGGACGGCCCGGGCGTCAAGCTTGGCAAAGTCTGGTGGAGTCGGTCGTGACAAACAGGTCCCCCGAAAGGACTTGCGGCAGTTTCAGTTGTCCCCGAGTCATTCTTTTCGCCAATCTTGCCCAGCTGTTGCCTATATGTCGCACCCCGAAACTGTTGTTCCGTCCGCCGCCCCGGTTTCACGATTCCGCAAGCTCATGGCGGCCAATCGGTCCGAAATCGCCATCCGCATTTTCCGCGCCGCCAATGAGCTCGGATTGCAGACGGTCGCCGTTTTTGCCCAGGAAGACCGCTTCTGCATGCACCGGTTCAAGGCGGACGAGGCCTATCTGGTGGGGCAGGGGAAGGGGCCGGTGGCGGCCTATCTCGACATTGAAAGCATCGTTGCTGTCGCCCGCGAGCATGGGGTGGACGCCATCCATCCGGGCTATGGGTTCCTGAGCGAGAACGCCGAATTTGCCCGCGCCTGCGCTCAGGCGGGCATCACCTTCATCGGCCCCAGCCCGGAGCTGTTGGAACTGATGGGCGACAAAACGGCAGCCCGCGCCCTCGCCAAGAAGATCGCCGTCCCCACCCTCCCCGGAACTGAGGAACCCGTCTCTGATCGGGCGGTGGCTCTGGAGGTGGCCCATCAGATTGGCTTCCCCTTGATCATCAAGGCGGCCTTCGGTGGCGGGGGACGTGGCATGCGAGTGGTCTTAAACCCGTCCGACTTGAGCAATCTGCTGGACGAAGCCCAGGCCGAGGCGGGACGCGCCTTCGGGAATTCGGCGGTGTTCCTTGAAAAATACATCCCCCGGGCCAAGCACATCGAGGTGCAGATTCTCGGAGACCGCCATGGCACCGTGGTCCACCTGCACGAACGCGACTGCTCCATTCAGCGGCGTCATCAGAAGGTGGTCGAGGTGGCACCCAGCTACGGTCTGCCGACGAGTGTGGTGACCGAACTGTGCGAGGCGGCAGCCCGGATGGCCCGCGAGGTCGGCTATAACAACGCCGGAACCATTGAGTTCCTCTATGACCTTGACCGCCATGAATGGTTCTTCATCGAGATGAATCCTCGCATTCAGGTCGAGCACACCGTGACCGAGGTCGTGACCGGCATCGACCTGGTCCGGGCGCAAATCCTGGTTGCCCAGGGCCGTCGTCTTCACTCCCCGGAAATCGGAATTCCGTTGCAGGCGGATATTCCGCGGAATGGCTATGCCATCCAATGCCGGGTGACCACCGAGGACCCGGAAAACAAATTTACTCCCGACTACGGCAAACTGCTCGCCTACCGGTCGCCGGGTGGCTTCGGCATCCGACTTGACGGCGGCATGGGCTATTCCGGAGCCGTGATCACCCCTTTTTATGACTCGATGCTGGTCAAGGTGATTGCCAGCGGGTCGAATTATTCGACCGCGTGTGACCGGATGCATCGGGCGCTGAGCGAATTCCGGATTCGTGGGGTGAAGACCAACATTCCCTTTCTGGAAAACGTCGTGGCCAACGGGTTGTTTCGGGCGGGGCAGGCGACCACCACCCTGATCGACACCACGCCGGAACTCTTCAGCTTCAAGCCGAAGCGGGATCGCGCCACGCGACTACTCAATTTTCTGGGGCAGGTCATCGTTAATGGCAACCCGCATTCCAAGGGCTATCGGCCCGACCGGGTGTTCGATGTTCCCCGGGTTCCTGCACTCGGTGCAGGGGTTCGTCTGCCCGGTGCCGCCGAGGCCACGGCGGCTTCCACGCCCAGTCCGCGGGGAACCCGTCAACTGCTGCTCGAACTGGGACCCAGGAAGTTCGCCGAATGGATGCGGGCACAAAAGCGTCTGCTCATCACCGACACCACCTTCCGCGACGCCCACCAGTCGCTCATGGCCACGCGGGTCCGTTCCTACGACCTGCTTGCCTGTTCCGATGCGGTTGCCCGTCGCCTGGGAGCACTGGATTCCGGCCTCTTTTCACTCGAAATGTGGGGCGGCGCGACCTTCGACACCTCGATGCGCTTCCTCAACGAGGACCCATGGGAACGATTGCGTCATCTTCGAACCCGCATCCCCAACATCTGTTTCCAGATGTTGTTCCGCGGATCCAATGCCGTCGGTTATTCCAATTACCCGGCCAATGTCGTCGCCGGATTCGTTCGCCACGCGGCGGAGGCCGGCATGGACATTTTCCGCATTTTCGATTCCCTCAATTACTTGCCGAATCTTCGGGTGGCCATGGATGCGGTTCAGGGGACTCACGCCCTCTGTGAGGCGGCGGTCTGTTACACGGGGGACATCCTCGACCCGAGTCGGGAGAAGTATTCGCTCAAGTACTATGTCCAATTGGCCCGGGAACTGGAGCGGATGGGGGCGCATGTTCTGGCCATCAAGGACATGGCCGGTCTCTGCCGTCCCTATGCCGCCCATCGCCTGGTCCAGGTCCTGCGCGAGGAGGTCAGCCTGCCCATCCATTTCCACACCCACGACACCAGCGGCATTAACAGTGCCTCGGTCTTGCAAGCCAGCGATGCCGGTGTGGATGTCGTTGACCTGGCTCTTGCATCGATGTCGGGCAGCACCAGCCAGCCCAATTTGAATTCCATCGTTGCTGCGCTCGAGCACACCCCCCGGGCAACGGGGTTGGACCTCGATGTCCTCAACGAGTTTTCGGATTATTGGGAAAAGGTTCGCGAAATCTATCATCCCTTCGATACCGCCCCCAAGACCGGCAGCGCCGAGGTTTATCTCCACGAAATGCCCGGCGGCCAGTACACCAACCTCAAGGAACAGGCTGCCAGCATGGGGGTCTCCCATCGATGGCCCGAAATCGCCCGGACCTACGCCGAGGTCAACCAACTCTTCGGCGACATAATCAAGGTGACTCCGTCCAGCAAGGTGGTGGGGGACCTCGCCCTGTTCCTCTTTTCACGGGGCGTGAAGCCGGCCGACCTGGTGAATTTCGAGCCCGGCACCACCTCTTTTCCCGAGAGTGTGGTCGACATGCTCAGTGGTGGATTGGGCTGGCCCGAGGGCGGATGGCCCGAATCCGTCCAGCGGGCGGTGCTGGGCGAAGCACGGGCAGCCGAGGCACGCCGGTTGTACGCCGAAGGTCGCGTTCCGGGCACCGCCTCGGAGCCGGTCGACTTCGACAAAGTCCGCGAGGAACTGGCGACGAAGATAAAGCGGACTCCTTCTTCTGACGAAGTCTACAGCTACCTGATGTATCCCCAAGTTTTTGTCGAGTTTGCCCGTCACAATCGGGAGTTCGGGGATGTCAGCGTCCTGCCCACGCCCGCCTATTTCTACGGGCTCCGCCGGGGCGAAGAAATCAGTGTGAGCATTGAGTCGGGCAAGACCTTGATCATCCGCCTGACCAGTGTGGGCGAGCCCGACAAGGATGGACGTCGGACCGTGGTGTTTGAACTCAACGGCATGTCCCGCGAGGCCCATGTCACCGACAAGAAGGTCACCCCGCTCGCCCGGACTCGGCCCAAAGCCGATCTGGCCGACCCGCTGCAAATCGGGGCTCCGATTCCGGGCCTTGTTTCCGTCCTCTCCGTCAGTGTCGGTCAGAAGGTCGCCAAGGGCGACCGCTTGCTGATGATGGAAGCCATGAAGATGCAGACCACGGTCACCGCGCCCGTCAATGGCGTCGTCGAGGCTCTTCATGTTCAGCTCGGCGAAACGGTCGAGAGCAAGGATTTGCTGGTGAAGTTGAGGGTCTAGTCCCCTGGGAGCCCGGGCGTCTCGCCCGGGGGCAGAAGGAAATCCCGACGGAATGATTGAAAGGGAAAGCGACTTCGGACGAGACGTCCGAGCTCCCGGAGCAGTGTACCCACTGGGAGCCCGGACGTCTCGCCCGGTGGGAGCGTTACCCAGGTGCCTTTAGGACGGGAAAGGTCATGATCCCTGCAATGATTGGGGACTTGTCCCGCAATGGCGGGACGCGTCCCTCCGGTGGATGTCCCTCCTTCGGAGGGACTTGCGTCCAGAGGGACGTCCCGCCATTGCGGCACAAGCCCACATATCGATTTTTTCCACCGTCTCTCGGGTACCGCCGCGACCGTTCGTCCTCGAGCTAAAACCCGGTTCGTGGTCACCATTTACCTGCGATTTTGGAGGTTGACCTAGCCCATGAACCTGTTCGATTCACCCCCCTGATCCGCGCTCTTCCCGAATGAACACCCGATCACCGGAATCAACCGAGGCAGCCACGACCGACGAACAGGTTGGAAACATGCCGTGGTTGTTGGACGCCCACCTCGACCTGGCGATGAACGCCCTCGAGTGGAATCGCGATCTGACCCGCCCGCTCGCCGAACTCCGGGCTTCTGAAGCCGGATGGACCGACCGTCCGGATCGCGGTCGGGGAACCGTCTGCTTCCCGGAAATGCGCCGGGCCGGGGTTCGCGTTTGTGTGGCCACCCAAATCGGGCGCGTGGATGCCACCGGACGCAGCCGGGTGGCCGCCTGGCAGTCATCCGCCCAGGCCTGGGCCATGACTCAGGGACAACTGGCCTGGTACCGCCAAATGGAGGCCGACGGTGAGTTGGTCTCGATTCGTGACCGGACCTCGCTGGAACGGCATCTTCAATCTGGAGAAGCTGCGCGAGCGAGCCGTGCCCCCATCGGTTACATCCTCTCCTTGGAAGGGGCCGATTCGATTTTGACTCTTGGCCACCTGGAACAAGCCTATGCTGCCGGACTTCGTGCCCTGGGTCTGGCCCATTACGGCCCGGGCATTCACGCACAGGGAACCGATGCCACCGGAGGACTCACCGCCCGCGGTCGCGACCTACTCCGTGAACTGGACCGCTTGGGCATGATCCTCGACCTGACCCATCTTTCGGACGAGAGCTTCTGGGAGGCTGTGGAGGCCTATCCCGGCCCCGTTTGGGCCAGCCATCAAAACTGTCGGGAGCTTGTGCCCCACCAACGTCAATGGACCGACGATCAATTCCGTGAGGTGATCCGGCGGGGCGGTGTCATTGGAGTGGTCCTGGATGGATGGATGCTGTCTCCCCAATGGGTGCGAGGACAAACCACCCCTCAATCCGCCCAACTCCACCTCGATGCCCTGGTCGATCACATCGATCACATCTGCCAGATCGCCGGGAATGCCCGGCATGTGGGCATCGGTTCCGATTTGGATGGAGCCTTCGGCACAGAACAGACACCTCTGGAGGTGAATTCCATTGCCGATCTTCGGCGGCTCGAACCATTACTTCGGGCTCGCGGCCATACGGCGGAAGAGGTAGAGGGAATCGCACACGGTAATTTCCTTCGCTTTCTTCGCGAGGTCTGGCGTTGAAGTCGCGCCGCGCCGGGAAGCACGAAAGGGAATGCCCAACCAACGCACGCTGATGGCGACTTCCTCGTCTCCGGAACCACCCCGCTTCAGCGCCAAACAAATCGCCCGACGGCGGCGGGACCGGCGCTATCGCGGCCTGTTTTATCTGGGCTCATCGGTCTGGCTGTGCATCAGTGGATTGACCTGGCTTCAGTCGCGTCTCAACGGCCTGGGATTCGTCCTCTACTGGACCTTGTGTGCCGGGGCCGCCATTCTCGCCTGCATGGTGGCCTTGAACGATGCTGTTCTGACCCGGGCTGAACTCCGTGCCGAGGCCCGCGAAAGGCGGGAATCGAAACCGGAATAATCCAAAGACGTGTAGCGCAGGCTTTCCCGCCTTCCAAATTACAGCGTTTCGCCACCTCCGTACGAACGGGTGAGGTCGTTCACGGGCGACGGTAGTCGAAATCGATATGGGGAC
>CAITXU010000277.1 GCA_903896505.1 uncultured Verrucomicrobiota bacterium
GAGAATAACAAGCTGACGGGTGGCAATCACCTGCTGCTGACCGGCTTCCAGGACACCAGCGGCGACTCCACCACCCAGGTGAAGATCTCGAACATTCCGGCCACCCTCACCTCTGCCAAATATGACGTGGTTGTTTACACCCTGGGCGGCGTGGCCAGTGGTCGTGGTGGTGCCTTCCGCGTCACGGACCAGTCCGGAACCGAACTCAAGGGTTACACCTTTGTGGTCGCGGCCCTGAACCCGACCAACCTCACTGAGGCGGTCAATTCAGGTCCCGTCACTCCTGGCGACGGCTCGACCTACGCCACTGGAACCTATGTGGTGTTCAAAGGCCTGAGCTCCCCGAATATCGTCGTTGAAGGAACAACCGCCGTTGTGACCATCAATGGCGTCGACGTCGACGTCGGTGTCAGCGGCACCCAGCGCGCCCCCATCAACGCCGTCCAGTTGGTGACACCCTCCGGCCTGCTGACTGTCGTCACCCCGACCGTCTCCATCACCGGTGGAACCATCACCTTCACCGGTACACTCCAACAGGCGGATTCCGTCAAGGGTCCGTTCAGTGATGTCCCGAGTGCCACCAGCCCGTACACCCTGCCTCTGTCCGGCAGCGGGAAGTTCTACCGCGCTCGCAACTAATTTAGTTGAGCGTCACGAGGCCGGGCCAAAAGCCCGGCCTCTTTTTTTATCGAAGTCTGCTGGCGTGACAGAGGAAGTGTTTCCGGCGAATTTCCTCACAACACCTTTTTTCAAAGCGCGCCATTTCGTCCATGCCACCCCTGTCGCAACGGCATCGAACCAGCAGAATTTTTCGCCTTTTCGCCGGCTTAATGGCCCTCGTTCTCGGGGCGTGTGAATCGGGGATTTCAGCATCACCGCTTGTTCATCAGGGTCAGGGATTTCGCGATTGGCCGTTGTCCGTTGCGAAGAGCGATTCCGTTGGATTCGCCAAACTCACGCCAGGCATCACCGGCATCTCCTTCACCAATTCGCTCACCGATGCCCATGCGGCGCAAAATCAAATCCGCCTGAACGGCTCCGGTGTGGCCGCTGGCGATGTGGATGGTGACGGACTTTGCGATTTGTACTTCTGCAGTCTGGAAACCGGCAACCGCCTTTTCCGCAACCTCGGCGGATGGAAATTTGCCGATGTCACCGAGACAGCTGGGGTTGCCTGTCCTGGCCAATATTCCACCGGTGCCGTACTTGCAGATGTCGATGGGGACGGCGACCTGGACCTTCTGGTCAATTCCATCGGGGGAGGTACCCGACTCTTTCTGAATGATGGGCACGGCCATTTCTCAGAAATGCGGTCATCCGGGCTAATTACCAAATACGGCAGCACATCGATGTCCCTGGCGGACATCGACGGAGACGGTCGACTGGACCTCTATGTCGCCAACTATCGGACGACCACCATCCGAAGCACCGGGTTTAGTGTCCTGGTCCTCAATGGCAAACGATCCATCCGGCCTGAGGACAAAAATGACCTCGAGTATACGGCATCAGGACTCATCCTGGAAAGCGGGGAGCCGGACGTGGTGTACCTGAATCAAAGCGATGGTTCGTTCCGGGAGATATCCTGGACCGGGGGCGCATTTCTGGATGAGGCCGGAGTTCCGCTCAAACGGGCCCCGCGCGATTGGGGACTTTCGGTCCAGTTTCATGATCTCAACGGCGACGGATATCCGGATGCCTACGTCTGCAATGATTTTCATACGCCCGATCGCATCTGGTTGGGAGACGGCCATGGCCATTTTCGGGCAGCCCCGTTCAACACCGTCCGCAGCACCGGCACCTTCTCCATGTCGGTGGACGTGGCCGACATCAATCGCGACGGATTTGATGATTTGTTCATCGCCGACATGCGGCAGCGGGGACATTCCAGTCAAATGCTTCACAGCACCGGAATCATGGCGCTGAGCGGTGATTACGAATCGATGACAAACCGTCCCCAGCTGAATCGCAATACACTTCATCTCGGGCGTGGCGACGGCACCTTTGCTGAAATCGCCTGGCACGCCGGAGTGGAGGCCTCGGGCTGGAGTTGGGGCTCCCTGTTCCTCGACGTGGATTTGGATGGATACGAAGACCTCCTGATCACCGCCGGGAATCGCTTCGATACCCAGGATCGCGATGCCAACGCCCGGATCGACGCCAATGGGCCGTATCGAAAAGAGATGATTCCCCTAAAGCTCTTAATGTATCCACCGCTGATCCAGGCCAAGGAACTGTATCGGAACTTGGGGGGAGTCCGGTTTGAGGAAGTGGGGAAGTCCTGGGGATTTGGGGATGAGGGGGTGTCGCACGGCATGTGCCTGGCAGACCTGGACAATGACGGAGACCTGGACGTGGTGGTGAACAATCTCAATGGAGCAGCAGGGATTTATCGGAACGAAGGAAGTGCTCCCCGGGTGGCCGTGCGCCTGCGGGGCCGGGGGGCGAACACCCGGGGCATCGGTGCGCGCATCCGCCTGCTGGGCGGTGCGGTCCGCAGCCAGAGTCAGGAAATGATCTGTGGCGGTCGTTACCTCTCCGGTGACGAAGCTCTGCGGGTGTTTGCCGCCGGCAGTCGCACCAATCGCATGCGCATCGAAGTCGACTGGCGCAGTGGTCGCCACAGTGTCGTCGAGGGCGTCGAAGCCGATCGATTGTACGAAATCGAGGAGGGCGAAGAGGTGCCACAACCCCGATCGCCCTCACGGTCATCGACTCCGGCCCTTTTCACTGATGTGAGCGAACGCATCGCCCACAGCCATCACGAAGAGCCCTTTGATGATTTCGAACGTCAGCCCCTCCTGCCCCGCCGCCTGAGTCAGCTGGGCCCCGGCGTCGGCTGGATGGACTTGGATGGGGATGGTACCGAGGACCTCGTCGTGGGCAGCGGCAAGGGCGGTGCCCTCGCCGCCTTTCTCAATGACGGACGGGGTCACTTCCGTCCCGCCGAGGGAATGCCCTTTGCACAGGGCACCGCCCGCGACCAAAGCGGCATCGTGGGCTGGCATCGCACCAACGGCAATCCAGTGGTGCTGGTCGGCTCCGCCAATTACGAAGACGGTGTCGCCGCAGGAGGTTGTGTGCGGCAGTACGATTGGACATCCAAACGGGTGGAGGACTCTCTCGTGAGCACCACTGCCAGCACCGGACCCTTGGCCTTGGGTGGACTCGATCCCCGGGGACACCTCTGCCTGTTTGTCGGCGGTCGGGTGATCGCCGGACGTTATCCCCAGGCGGCACCGTCCCAACTTTACTCGCTTTCCACCGGAGGAGACTCCTGGGAATTGGACACCAACAACACTCCCTTATTGTCCGCCGTCGGTCTGGTCAGCGGTGCCGTCTGGGCCGATCTCGACTCGGACGGCTGGCCGGAGCTGGTTCTCGCATGTGAGTGGGGCTCACCCCGGGTGTTCCAATTTCGACAGGGAGTCCTTAAGGACATCACGCGTGACTGGCATCTGGAAGAACTGAGCGGTTGGTGGAATGGGGTGACGGTTGGAGATTTCGATGGGGATGGACGTTTGGATTTGGCCCTCTCCAACTGGGGTCTGAA
>CAITXU010000278.1 GCA_903896505.1 uncultured Verrucomicrobiota bacterium
CCGGTCGAAGCAGCCCCCGTGGCGGCTGAGCCGGTGATCGTGGTCGCTGAACCTGTGGCTGCCTAGGCATTGCTGATTTCCTGAGGCGCCGGTGGAGTTCAACTTCCGCTGGCGCTTCTTTCTCTTCACCCCCATCCCATCGACTTCATCCCATGGCTGACATTACTCCCGCGTTGGTAGGTAAATTGCGCGAAATGACCAACGCCGGTCTTATGGACTGCAAGAATGCCCTTGTCGCCTCTGCCGGCGATTTGGATCAGGCAGTGGACATCCTACGAAAAAAGGGTGCCGCCAGTGCTGCCAAGAAAGCGGATCGCGAGGCAAAGGAAGGCCTCATTGCCCAGGCGGTGCTTCAAGGCGGCAAGATTGGTGCGATCGTCGAAATCAATTGCGAAACGGATTTCGTCGCCCGCAACGATTCCTTCAAGGCCTTCGCGAGCGAAATCGCGACACGTGTCGCCACGAATCCTTCGGCTGACCTCGAGTCGGACCGCGTGGCGGCCGTTGCCCGGATTGGCGAGAACATCCAAATTCGACGCCACGCACGACTCGAAGTGCCCGGCAACGGACTTGTCGCTGCCTACATCCATACCGGCGGAAAAGTTGGTGTGCTGGTGGAAGTTGCCGCCGAGAAGGCCGAAACCGTTCAGCATGAGGATTTCAAGCAACTGGTTCGGGATATCACCCTTCAAATTGCCGCAGCAAGCCCCGTAGCCATCGGCCGCGACAGCGTTGCTGACGCTGTGATTGAAAAGGAAAAGGAAATCGCCGCCCAGAGTGATGCCATCAAGGGCAAACCGCCCCAGGCCGTTGCCAAAATCATTGAGGGCAAGTTGTCGAAGTTCTTCGAAACCTCCTGCCTTCTGGAACAGGGTTTTGTAAAGAATCCTGATCTGAAGGTCGAGGTTCACCTCGCTGCGGTGAGCAAGGCGCTGGGCGATCAAATTGCGGTCCGAAAGTTCCTGCGCTTCCAGGTTGGCGAAGCCGTCTAGCCCGACGGACCTCTCAAAGCACTTTTTCATGAGAAGGGGCAATCCATTGGATTGCCCCTTTTCATTGAGACCGAGTCTCGTTGTCGGCTTCGGGTCAGTTCCGCGGGACCACCAGGTGGTACTCGTCTGAAAGATCGCTGGCCACGCTCGAATTCCGAATTTCGGGATATCGGTAGTCGAACTTGTAATGATAGGGGACGGAGGTCTTGTCCGGGGGAAGAGGAACCAAGGCTTCCCAGCGGTTGGGGGTGTTGGCGACCCGGGTCATTGGGAAAAGGTTCGTCCCGATAACGACGTAGGCTTTGAGATCGTCCGCCTTGATACCGCGTCGGGGGCTGTCCCATTGAACTTCGAAGGGATAGAGGCCCGTGGAGGCTGCAGGAGGATGGCTGGGAGTCAGGTTGACGGATGTGGGAGCGCACCCGGCCGCCAAAAGGCCGACTGAGAGGATTGTGACGGAAGCTTTCACGAGGTAAGGATGGCGGTCCGTCGTCTCCTTCAAAGCGTAAACTTCAATTCTGAAGGAACTTTCCCCATTCGATGGTGATTTAATCCCAGATTGTTGGTCCATGCCCCTGTTCAATTACAAAGCGAGACGTCGGTCCGGCGAAGTGGTGGAGGGAACCCTGGATGTTCTTGACCGTTCGGCGGCAGTCCTGGCCGTGCAGAAGCTTGGATTCTTCCCAATCTCCATCGCAGCTTCAAAGGGAGGCACTTCCGCAGCCAAATCGGGAGCCAAAGCCGACACCAAGACCGAGGGCAGGTCTGTCCTTCCCCCGACCCTGCGTGCCTTTCTGAATCGCCGCCGGAAGCCAAAAATACAGGAATTGGCGACGTTCACGTTGCAGTTGGCCAACCTTCTCCACGCAGGGATGCCGTTGACCATGGCGTTGAACAGCATGGCCAGTCTGACGGCCAAGGGGATTCCTCCCGAGGTGGCGCGTCAATTGCGTCAGGACGTCATGGAAGGTCGGAGTCTGTCCGATGCCCTGGCCAAGCAGCCCGATATCTTTCCGCCGATCGTGGTGAACATGGTTCGGGCTGGGGAACAGAGCGGAGCACTGGAAGAGGTCCTGCGTCGGCAAGCCGCCCATTTTGAGCGATTTGCCGAAGTTCAATCCAAGTTCAAATCGGCCATGATCTATCCCATGGTGGTCTGTGCCGTGGGCGTTGCCCTGGTGTTCTTTTTCATGACGGTGATGCTGCCGAAGTTCACCACTCTATTTGAGAGCATTCCCAACCTGGAATTGCCGGCGTCGACCAAGTTTCTCATTTCAGCGAGCCATTTCATGACAACCTGGTGGTGGTTGTTTCCGATTGTCGCTGTCCTCATCGTCATTGTTTATAAGCGCTACCATGCATCGCCCCAGGGCCGCCGGTTGATTGACCGGATGCAGATGAAAGCCCCGGTGATCGGGGCTGTCATCCGTTTGAACCTGTTTGGGCAATTCTCCCGGACCCTGGGAACCTTGTTGCGCAACGGCGTCCCGGTACTTCAGGCATTGAAGATTACCGAGCAAATCATTCCCAATGTGATCGTTGCCGAGGCCATTTCCAAAACCAGGGAAGGGGTGACGGATGGCAAGACTCTGGCACAACCGCTGGCCAAGTCCGGGCTTTTCCCCCAATTGATGATCGATCTCCTCAAGATTGGTGAGGAGACCGGCGATATTCCCCTGGCACTCGAAAATGTGGCGGAAACCTACGAACGAGAGCTCAATCTCGGTTTGCGTACCCTGACCAATCTGATCGAGCCCATCATGATTGTCGGGATCGCGATTGCCGTCGGCTTCCTGCTCATGAGCGTCATGTCGGCTATGTTCGCGATTACTTCCAGCATTCAGCGATGAACCCGAACGTAGTCCATCGTCGAGCCGATAGTTGCCATCGAGTCGGCAGGGTTTCGGAATTCGGGCGGTCTGGACCGGGTGCATTTACCTTGATTGAACTGATGGTGGCGATGGCGATCGCTTCGATGATGCTGTTGATTGCGATTCCCAGTATCCGCGGGGTCCGCAAGCCTCCGCAGGTTCGAGCGACTGAAGACTTCGTCAAGGGATGTCGGGAAGCTCGTGCCCGGGCGATTTTGACTGGACGTCCCATGCAGTTGGTCATCGACAGCCAGGCTGGCATGATGCGGGTGGAAAGTGCGCCGACGGTAATTCCAACGGAGGCCATATCCGATGGCCCCAGTGGCCCGGACTCCGGGTATTCCGCACCTCGTCGGGAGTCCGAGACCAAAACGCTTTTTTCGGCCCACCTGCCGGACGAAGTCGCCTTTCGTAAATTGGTGATCAACCTCCGCAACGTTTTTGATGCCAGGGAGCAGGTCGACAGCGGAACGACCGTTGCTTTTGTCCGGTTTTATCCCAATGGAACCTCGGACGATCTGCTCGCCGAAATCATGGTCGATCAATCGGAGGTCTTTCGGGTCACCCTGGATGTGATCGTCGCAGAACCCACCGTCATCGCTGTGCCATGAAACGGGTCCGAACATTGTCCCATTCGCTCCCTGGGCAGCAGGGGTTTACCCTGATTGAAGTGGCCATCGCGTCCGCCATTCTGGCCATTGCGTTGATGAGCGTCTTGTTGATAACGTCCACGGGGATCCATACGGCGCGTATTCTCGACAGGGTTCACGTCGATGCTTCGAGCGCGGCCGCGATGCTCTCCCTGACCAATCAGCTTCAGGACGGCAGTTTTGATCGGGACGATTTGGGGGATGTCCATCCAGACTATTCCGGTTCCCATGAGGTGAACCTGGTCCGGTCGAATGGTCTTTTCCAGGTCGATTTTACGGTGACTTCGGGAGGTCAACCGGGGACTTCGGACTCCCGCATGAGCGTCCTTTATTACCGGACGGGATTGGGTGGAGGCCTTCCGCGACGATGAACCGACACCCGTCATCGGGCACTTCCCGAAGCTCTGCCTTTACCTTGATTGAGGTCATGGTGGCGGTGTTGATTCTTGGAATGGTGCTGGCGTCTCTGTACGGCACCTGGCGAATCATTCTCACCAGCACCGAAGCCGCACTCCGGATCACGGCGCGGGCTCAGCGGGCCCGGATGGCCACTGCGACCGTCGAGCAGGCCCTTTTGTCGGCTATGTTGTCTCAGAATAACATCAAGCTTTATTCCTTTTTCGGGGGAAACAACGGGAATTTCAGTGACATTAGCTTCGTGGCGGCTCTGGGTGATTCGTTTCCCGGAGGCGGTATTTTTGGGGAGGAACGCGTTCGACGGGTTGAGTTCTCAGTTCAGCCAGGGGACAGGAGTGGAAACGACCTGGTGCTCCGGCAACACTCGATCTTCGATTTGCCGGAACAAGCCAGCAATCCTTACCCCATTGTTCTGGCCCATGATGTCACTGTTTTTCAGTTCGATTATTGGGATAATCGGCAACGGAAGTTCATTGATGAGTGGACAGGAGGTCATACCAACGAGCTTCCACAGGTCGTGCGCCTCACCATGGGCTTCGGTTCTGTGGGTCGGTTTGCGCAACGTCCGGCGGAAATCATCACCCGGGTGATCCGCGTTCCGGCCACCGCCATTCCCGGGAACCTCCAACCCGGTCGAGGTGCACCGGGAGGTGGGGTTCCCGCCCCTGGGGCGCCTGGTTCGATTCCACGTCCGCTTCCACGGGGAAAATAAAACCGGTTTCCCGTGCGAGCCCTTCGTTCCAACCGTCGACGTTCCTCTGGAGTTGCCCTCATCATCGTGATGTTGGTGGTCCTGGCCATGGGGTTGACGGCTGGAGCCTTCGCCTATGCAATGAAGGTCGAGGCGCGGCTTGCTCAAAATACCACTTCCGGGGGTGAGTTGACTTGGCTGGGTTTGTCGGGCGTCGAATTGGCCAAATGGGTTTTGGCCCAGCAAAATCAGATTCCGGGTGAAGGGGCCTATCATGGATTGAATCAGTTCTGGGCGAGTGGCATCGACAATCCAGACCTCCTTCCGAATCCCTACGAAGGTTTGTCCCTGAAGGATTTTCCCGTGGGTGATGGCCGTATCACCATCACCATCCTCGATCAGGAACGGAAGGTGAACATCAACCGGGCGGTCTATGACAAGGTCCTGTTGGAACACGCCATTTCCATGACTGGAGCCCAGGCGAGTGATGCCGATGTTTTGATGAGTGCTCTCGTCGATTGGGTCGACCCGGACAACAACTCTCAACCGGGCCGCCCGGCGGAGACTGGTGATTATTACGCGCGGCTGCAGGTGCCTTATCAGGCCAAAAACGGCCCGATTGACGATTTGGGTGAGTTGTTGAAGGTCCGGGGGATGTCGCGTGCCATTTTTTTCGGAGTTCAGTCACCGACCGGTACCCGCCCGGACCCGCGGCGAATTGGGGGCGTGGGTTCAACCGCCCTTCCAGCGGGGCAGGTTGCCGGATTCAAGGACCTTTTCTGCGCCATTTCGATACCTCAGGTGAACGTCAATACCGCCTCAGTCGCCGTGCTGACCCTGGTGTTGGGCGGCGATGGTGCCGCCGAGAATGCAGCCGAAACCATCGTCCGCAATCGGGCGGGGCCGGACGGGGTCGACGGAACTCAGGACGATACCCCGGCCAAGAATCCGGGCGACATCACCCGGTTGATGGCTGGGGGTGCACCCACAGCGCCGTGGCAAAACCTTTTGGCCGTGCGCAGCTCGGTCTTTCAAGTGGTGGTAGACGCCCGCCTGGGACCGGCCCGGCAACGGTACGTGGCGTTGATTCAGCAACAAGGACCGCAGGGGTACCTGACGTTGACCTTTCGGCAGGAATAGGTTTTGGAATCCGAAGTCGACTCATGCCACGCTTTCGGCGATGAACGAAGCTCCATTACCCCGTCGACTGAATGTCGGTTGTGGAGTGGATATCCGATCCGGCTGGCTGAACTTCGACAGTATCGACTACGGGGGCAACACCCTGGGCGACCTGAACCGATATCCGTGGCCGTTTCCGGATTCCCATTTCGACGAGATACTTTGCAGCCACATCCTCGAGCATCTCCCTAATTTCAATGCCGTGGTGACCGAGCTCTGGCGGGTGGCCCGTCCGGGGGCATTGATTGATGTGCGGGTTCCCTTTTTCCTGAGCACCAAGTACTACTCCGAGCCCGATCACCGCACCCCGTTTGGCATCCGGTCATTCGACAATTACGAAGACATCCGCGGGCGCAAACTACGCTTCTACGAACAGTGGAAACTCCGGCAGCGGACCAATTATGGAAGCCCGGCCCAATTTGTCGTGGAGTCGAAGCGATTCCACTTCTCCAACTTTGCAGTGCTGCGGTGGCTCAATGCAGTGATCAATATCGAACCGGTCATTTACGAACGGTTTTTTGCCACCTGGCTGACACCGGAAGAGGTGTTTTTTCGTTTACGTGTCTCCAAGGGGAATCCGGTTTCAGGGAATTCCCCGAGCCTTGACCAAAGGACCTGACGAGTCTGGCGTCGCTGTTGGCGGCGATCCGGGAGCCGATGCGTCTCGCCTTCCCCGGGAGCCCGGGCGTCTCGCCCGGTGGTAGCCGGGAATATCCGACGTGACTTAACTTCAATGGATGACATCGATAGGTCGCAAAACCGGATCGTGTTACGTAATCAGTTCGGCATGGGGGTGAGTTAGCTGCCGATCCAGAGTCGCCAGTTTTAACCCATGCTTCGCTGCAAGATCCGCCAAGTAATGGTCGGTCACTTGCTCCGAAGTCCGCGGATGGGATGCCAACGCAGGGATGTCGTCCGCAATGTGTTCAACATTCCGTTCTTCGAGGAACCTTTCCCACAAAATCCGAGTCTGGTCCATTGATGCGTGGATCGCACGTCGGTTCGTGCTGATACGGAGAAAACCAAGCTCGCCGAGGGGACAGATGACCAGACTCTTGCCCGGCAGCCAAGCGAAGGTCTCTGCATGGCGGGAATGGTGAGACCAGATAGCCGCCAGCAACACGTTTACGTCCAGTAGATATTTCACGGAAACTCGCTTAACGCTTCTTCCAGCGCCTCCTCATCGAACCGGCGTTCGACCACGCCCACCGAGAACCCTCCGCATTGCACAATCGCGACTGATGCGGGATGGGTGGATTCGTACTTCAACTTGGTGAGTACGAATTTTCCTTCTCCTTCGATTTGTAGATCGAAGATATCCCCCGGTTGCGCCGTCGGCA
>CAITXU010000279.1 GCA_903896505.1 uncultured Verrucomicrobiota bacterium
CAAGTTCCGTTACGTCCGCAGGCAGAAAAGTTCAGGAGAAGCATTGTGGCGGTGAAAGTCGCGATTAACGGGTTTGGTCGAATTGGTCGGTTGGTATTCCGGGCGATGGTCGAGCAGGGGATCGTGGGGCAAGAGGTGGACGTGGTCGCCGTCGGCGATATCGTTCCAGCAGACAACCTCGCCTACCTTCTAAAGTACGATTCCACCCAGGGACGCTTCGCCGGCGACGTTTCGTCAAAGAAATCGGCCCCCGACAAGGCGGAAGACGACATCCTGGTGGTCAACGGACGTGAAATCCGCGTGGTCAGCGCCAAGTCCCCGAAAGACCTGCCGTGGAAGGCGTTGGGCGTTGATATCGTCATCGAATCCACCGGCCTTTTCACCGACGGAACCAAGGACCCGGCGCAGGTCGACAAATCGGCATACGGCCACATTGTCGCGGGTGCCAAGAAGGTGATCATTTCGGCTCCGGCCAAGAATGAAGACATCACCGTGGTGGTGGGCGTCAATCATACGAAGTATGATCCGGCCAAGCATCAGGTGATCTCGAACGCCAGCTGCACGACCAACTGTCTGGCTCCGCTGGTGCACGTCTTGCTGCATGAAGGCTTCGGCATCGACGAAGGCCTGATGACCACCGTGCACGCCTACACCGCGACCCAAAAGACGGTCGATGGCCCCAGCAAAAAGGACTGGAAGGGAGGCCGCAGCGCCGCCATCAACATTATTCCCAGCGCCACGGGTGCCGCAAAAGCGGTTGCCTTGGTCTGCCCGGAAGTCAAAGGCAAGCTCACGGGCATGGCCTTCCGGGTGCCGACCCCCACGGTTTCGGTCGTTGATTTGACGGTCAAGACCAGCCGGGACACCAGCTACGAGGAGATTGCGGCAGCTCTCAAGAAGGCCAGCGAAACCTATTTGAAGGGTATTCTCGAGTACACCGAAGACGAAGTCGTCAGCAGCGACTTCATCCATTCCAAGTCGAGCTCCATCTTCGACAAAGGTTCCGGCATCCAATTGAACAACCGCTTTTTCAAGCTGGTGAGCTGGTACGACAATGAATGGGGCTATAGCAACCGCGTGGGGGACCTGGTCCGCCACGTGATTGCCCAAGGTCTCTAAGACTGCGGGACGGTTTCGACCCGGTCGCATTCCCACCGCGTGATCCAACCACCGCGTGATCCATTTTCTTCGCGGCAAACTGGTCGACTCGCTTCCCACCCAGGCCATCGTCGAGGTTCAGGGTATCGGGTATGAAGTGTTGATTCCGCTCTCCTCATTTGATCGCCTCCCCGCTCCTGGCGGGGAGGTTTTTTTATTGACGGTCCAGGTCATCCGCGAGGACCACCATGCGCTGTATGGATTCGTGAGTGCACCCGAACGCGACCTGTTCAAGCTCCTGATTCAGACCGTTTCCGGGGTGGGCCCGAAACTGGCTTTGGCCATGTTGAGCGGCATGAGCGTGGACGGATTCCGTGCCGCTGTGGCCGCCGCCGATTTAAAGGCGCTCTCGGCCATTTCCGGTGTGGGACGAAAGACGGCGGAACGGGTGGTGGTGGAGCTCCGGGACAAACTGGGGGCCTTTGGGAATTCGGGAGCCGTTTCACCAGTCCCCTCGGCACGGGCAGGGTCTCCGGGCGAACTCCATTTCAACGACGCGGTGCTGGCCCTGACCGCTCTCGGCCACAAGCCCTTGGAAGCTCAAACGCTGGTTCGCGCTGCACAGGCCTTGCTCGGAACCGGCGCGGGAGTGGAAGAGTTGGTCCGAGCCAGCCTGCGCAAGGGAGCTTAGTCCGGCAGTGTCCGCCCCTTCCATCGCCCCGCCATCGGCACCACGCCCGGCAACCCGATCAGGTCGGATCGCCGCCCGATTGATCTGGTTGTTCGCCAGCCTTCTGGCCCTGACACTCCGATGGCGCTGGGTTGGCGGTTCGGAACGATGGCGCCCGGGTCCGTCAGACCAGTTCATCGTCGCCATCTGGCACAATCGGCTGGCCCTTTCACTCCCGCTGTATCATCGGTACGTGACGCGCCCCTACCCGGGTCGGCGGCTGGCAGCCCTGGTGAGTGCCAGCCGGGATGGGGGAATGCTGGCACGGGTATTGGAACTTTTTCGGGTCCATCCGATTCGCGGCTCTTCCAGTCGACGGGGAGCTCAAGCCTTGCGGGAATTGGTCGCCGCCGCTGGCGAGGGCTACGATCTGGCCGTGACTCCGGATGGCCCCCGTGGGCCCCGTTACGAGGTCCAGGAGGGCGTCATCGTGGCGGCCCAGTTGACCGGCCTGCCGTTGCTCCCGGTTTCCTACCGATTGGGCTGGAAGGTGACCCTCAACAGTTGGGACCGCTTCCAAATCCCGCTTCCGTTCAGCACGGTGGAGATTGAGCTGGCGGAGCCTCTCCGGGCCGGACGTGAAGGGGGGGCTGATGCCCGACAGGTCTGGCGTCAGACGTTGGAGGACCGACTCCGGTCGATCACGCGAGATTGATGTCGTGTCAGAACGACGGCGATCAGCAGCAGGAGCGCGTTGGCACCGCCGACCAGGAGGGCCACCGCCTGATAGGCACCTGTGGGGGATTGATGGAGCAACCAGGGAACCATCCAGCGGAAGGCCAGGATATAACCCACGGCAACAAAAACCACCCAGGGAACCACATCCCAGCGGGTCCGGGCAATCAGGTTGCTGACAAGAACGTTGGCGAGGGCATAGGCCAGCATGGCCCAGACGAGCCATGGGACGAGCGGTGCAGCGGCCCATTTATCGGGCGATTTCAGGAAGATAATCCGCAAGGGGAGTTCGGGAAGAAATGTGACCAGCAAGGCTCCCACGGCACCCAACCCGGCGGTCGCCGCCAGAGCTTGAAGGAGCGTATCCGTTTTCTGACCCGCCGCGGCGCTTCGCGAGATTTTCGGGAACATGACCATGGCCAGCGGAACCGTGACCTGGGTGAGGGCAAAGCCAACCATGCTGGCGGGAAAATACCGGGTTCCCAGGCTGAATTCCTCCTTTCGCTCCGACGGGACCATCCAGGTCAAAAAGGGGTAATCAAAGTTGGCCAGAACCAACAATCCGCCCGCGACCAGCGACAGCGGGATCACCTGCCGAAACCAGCGGCGCCATCGAACAGGACCCCCGGGTCCCATCCAGACGTCGCGGGTGGACCAAACGGCAAGCCCGGTCGCCAGCAACTGTCCGAACCAGGCACCTGCCAATGCATCCGATGCTGTTCTTCGTCCCAGGGTGACCAGGAGAGCAATCGAACCGAAGCGACCCGCCGCATCCAGGACACTGACCCATCCGAGGACGGTGAAGTTCTGTCGTCCCTGGAGCAATCCCCGAAAGACAGGCAAAACCAACCAGGTCAGCGTCATACCAATCGTGGGCCACAGGGGTGCCGTGGAACTGAGGTCAAAGCCGCGAGCAAGGGCATCCCGGGCAACCACCGTGCCCACAAGCAGGGCGAACCAGATGGCGACACTGCCCCAGAGGACACCCCGGGTGGTACTGGCCAGGGTTCGTTCATCCTGGGAATTCAGCGCGGCGGCGGCCTGACGGGCAAAGACCACCTGCACACCCGCCGTGGGCATGCCCAGCAGCAGGAATAGGCGGAGCATGCTCCCAAAAGCGGAATATTCGGATTCACTGAGCTTGGAAGCCACCGTGTGGACCACGGTCATGAGGGCTCCGGAGGCAAGGGTGCTCGCACCGAGCCAGGCGCTCTGGCGGAAAAATGTGGACCGGGATTCGCTCATGGGCGATTCGAACCGCTCCCGGTGATGGCGGCCTCCATGAAATCCACGGCGCGCCGGGTGATCACCGACCAATCCAGTTCCCTGGCCACCCGCTCACTGGCCTGCCGCCCCAGCTCGCGTCGCTCCAGCTTGGACCGGTCCAGCCACGCCAGAACCACCTGGGCGAGGGACCTCCCGTCAAAGGCGCTAAACGACATGGCAGGTTCCGTGGCGAAGTAACGGGTCAGATTCATCAGGGGGGTGCTGGCCACCGGCAGACCGCAACCGAGGTATTCGACAGCCTTGGCAACAAAAGCGCAATGGGTTCCGTTCGACTCCTCGTACGGAATGAGCCCCACATCGGCATTCTTCAATTGGTCAGCGACCCGCTCATAAGGAACGAAGCCCGGAAGCTCCAGGCGGAGGCCGGGGCACTGTTTTTTGGTTCGCGCCGTGAATCCCCGCAAGCCGTCCGTCATCCGTCCGACAAAACGGAAGGTCACTCCGGGCCGCGACCGGGCGACCTCCACCACCGCCCGTTCGGCGATCGGTCCGAGATGATGCCGATCGAAGGAACCGTGCATGACCACCACGGGAGGTCCATCCACCATCGGGTCCGATGACGGACGGAACCGGTCGGCATCATAGCCATAAAGAATGGGAAGAATGCGGTCCGATGGGTAGCCCGAGGCCGCCAACCGATCAGCCAGGGGAGATGAAACCGTCAAAACCCCGTCCACTTGATAACGTCGGGGGAGGGACAATTCGAACCGTGTCAGCGCGCGAACCAGGGGACGCGGCGCCATCCAGCCGGGCCACGTCTCCATGAAGCCGGTCAGGTAATCGAGGTAATTGAGAAACACGGGAACCTGAAGACGTTTTCGGAGGCGACCGGCGGCCACCGCTGAAATGGTGTGCTGCCCGAGAATGAGATCGAATCGGGAATGCCCAAGGGCGGCGTCTACCTGGGCGGCCTTCAGGACCATCTGTTCCAATCGTCCGGGGTAGAGCAGGTACTTGAGATTGCGCCACCGTGCATATCGGCCCATCGGCCAGCCGGTGAACAGGTGAAAATCACACTGAAATCGGGCGCTTGCTGCAGCGGAATCGGGAAAATCCGGGCAGAAGACGTGAACCGAATGTCCACGGCGAACGCACTCTTCGACCAGATAGACCGCCTCTGCCGACCCTCCACCGCTGGGAGGGTAAAAGGGTTCATGAGTCAGGAATGCAATGCGCATGAGAGGCCACCCACGGCGGGTCCGGTCAGGGTAGTGACCGCAAGAAATTCTCCAGGATGGCGGTACCCCGGTCGAGGCTGGCGACGGAAATCCATTCATCAGCCGTGTGAGCTTGAGCGATATCCCCGGGGCCAAAGACAACACTGGGAATGCCCCCTTCCGCCAGGGGGGCGGCATCACAGAAATAGTCAACGCCCCAGGTTCGCTTCTGGCCGGCCGACCGACACAACTGTCGGACGAGGGGAAGGTTGGGCTCCGTTTCGAGCGGAGGACAGGGGGCAAGCCGTAGATTCTCGAAGGTGACCGTCAGGTGGTGTCGGCGAAGATGCTGGCGCAGTTCGCGTCGAACGTCGGCCTCCGTTTCCCCGGGAAGAGTCCGACGGTCCACACTGATCACGCACTCATCAGGAACGATGTTGGGCTGGCTGCCGCCTTGAATGGAACCGACATTCACTGTGGCAGTTCCCAGCAGCGGATGACGACGCTGTTGGAGCGACGGACCGTATTCTCCCTCGATCACCTCCACCACCCGGGCCATGGCCAGAACCGCATTGCGTCCGAGATGTGGCTTGGCACCGTGAGCGCTGCGCCCGCGGGTCTTGATACGAAGCCAGACATCTCCCTTGTGGGCAGTAATGACTCGGAGACGGGTCGGCTCTCCGACCACCGCCAGATCGGCCTTGGGACCGTGAAGGGCAAAATGCCGGGAACCCGCCTGGCCATTTTCTTCATCGATAAGTCCGACGAAAAGAATCTCGGTCTCCCGTGGTCGGTGGCCGGACCTGGCCACCTGGAGCAGGGCTTGGAACATGGATGCCACGCACCCCTTCGTATCGCAGGCACCGCGCCCATGAATGCGTTCCTTGGCAAGTCGGGGCTGGAGTTGTTCATTCAGTGCGGGAAAACCAACGGTATCCAGGTGGGGTGCCAAAATGACCCGTCGACGGACCGATGCCGATGGGTTGAGGCGAACGAGGACATTGAACCGCCCCGCCAAAACCTCGGATCGCTCAAAATCCAGGCCATTGGCATTCGCCAGTTCACCGAGGAAATCGGCGACCCTGCCTTCGCCCGCCCGCGCATCGCCGGCGGGAAGAAAAGCCGGGTTGACGCTTGGACGTGCGATCAATTCCAACAACAGTTGGGCAGTAGAAGAGCTCGCCACCAGGTGGTAGCCTACCTAGCTCGTTGTTGGTTGCCCATCCTAAAACCGGGATTCGAGGGCCCGGTCCGTTGGTGGACCAGGAACTACTGGTTCGTTATCCTTCGGCGAAGTTTTGGACACGGCTAAAGTCCCTTCTTCCAAATCCTCGGACCTCTGGGTTAACTCGAGCGGCGCAACATCTGATGGCTTCCTCCTCTTCCAATCGAGACCCGAAACGACCCGTTTCCGGGGACCCCCTGCCCCTCACCGAAAGTCGGCGTGTTCGCGTCCGCCGCAAGGTCAGTCGTTCGAGCACGGGCCCGAATTACTTCCTGATGTTCTGGCGACGCGAGAAATGGTTTCGCCTGGCACTTGCAGTCAGTCTTCTTTTGGGAGCGGGTACCGTGGCGCTGGCCTTAACTCAATGGACGACGTCCCCATCTGGAACCTCCCCGGAAATTCGGGTGCGAATGCTTCGAATCATAACGTCCTGGAATTTTGAGCGGTCGGCGAATCAGGCGACCCGGGCGGGGCGAAATGACTTGGCCGTCCGGGCCTGGAAGGAAGCAATCGCAAACAATCCAGGCAATTTGAGGGCGATCCGGGGATTCCTCAGTTCCGTCAATGAACTTCCCCAGGTCAATCAACAGACCGTTGCCCTGTCCATCTATGAGGCCAACCGGTTGCTGGCCATGACCCGGACGAATGCCGCCGATTTGGATTTGGTGGCCACGTTTTACGGAAAGTACGACGTCTACGACCTCGCGCTCTGGCACCTCAACAGCACCAACGTCCCGGTCACCCCGGCGATATCCCTGGCGCTGGTCAAGGCCCTGTATGAGACGGCCCAGGTGAACCGGTTGATGGAAGTCTGGAAGGTCCGAGGAGACAGCCTGACCAATAACCAGGAAGCGCAACTCTACCGGGTGGCAGCCCTTGCCGCCTGGGGCAGCGAGGCGGAGCAAAAGGAAAACCGGGAAAAGCTCAAGACCGCATCCGCCGCTCTCCCTCAAGATTCCCCCCTGAAGCTGACCTCCCTTCGACTGCTCCTGAGGACGGCATTCCTAAGTATTGATAGAACGGAATATGAGCGTCGCCTGACGGAATTGACCGACCTTCACGGAGATGAACTGGCGGATCATCTGCGACACATTTTGCTTTTGGAGGCCACGGGCCTTCGAAGCGAAGCCCTGCGATTGGCCAAGGAAAACATCGCGGTCCCGTCCACCATCGCGGATGCCGAGCTTCAGATCACTGTTTGGGGACGCCTCGGAATGGCAAGTGAAGCGGCGTCCTTTTCGCAGAATCAAATGCCCAGGCTGGGTTATCCCTCGCGACTTTGCGTTTCCCTGGTTCCGATGTTGTTTAACAGCCGTTCATGGGACGAATTCCGACCACTGGCGGTCGGCATCCGCCAGGCGTCCGGCTTGAGCTCCATTTATGGTGGCTACAGCTATTTTCTGGAAGGTCTGGCCGAGCTCGGGTTGTCCAATCGTAGAGGTGCCGAAGAACTGTTTGAACGGTATGCGCGGGACCCTTCCCAGGATGCCAATCTCATTCTCAGCGCCGCCGCTCTGTTGAGCCGCAATGGCTTCGGTTTTTCCGCAGCCAAATTGCTGAAATCGGTCGAACCGAGTCGGGGAGGTTCGGCTGATTTTTGGAAAGAGATGCAAGCCGCAGCCTACAGTGCCAAGGATGCCAACCTGTTGTTCTCCGCTTGTGAGCGCCTCTATCGATTGAAACCGGAGGACCCTGTCGCCGCCAACAATTACGCCGCTTCGTTGCTCATCCTGCGGGAACAAGCCCCCGAGGCAGTGCGCATCACCCTCGAGGTGATGAACGCCCTACCCACCTCTTTCAGTGCGGTGGTCAACCACGCCGTCGCTTTGTGCCAGGTCGGTCGCCCCGCCGATGCCGGGCAGTTCATCAAGGACGCCGACCCCGACCAATACAACCCCGATGATCGGGCATCCCTTTTGTATGCCAAATTTCAATACCTTGCTGGAATTGGTAAGTTCCTCGAAGCTAGGAACATTGAGCACCGACTGGACCGGACGATGTTGTTCCCCCCTCAGATCGAGTGGCTGAACAAAACCCTGGCCGGATTTCCAAAGTAACCTCGACCAGGAACGATTCGTCCCGGAATGCCGATTCTCCCCGACGGGATTTCTGACAATCGTTTCACGGCTGTTATACTGGTCCCACATGCAGGTTCGGGGTCTTTCATTCTGGAAGCGATGGATCATCGCCGCCATTGGCGTGATGGCGGCAGCAGAGGTCATTGACGGAATCCGTTTCAATGGGCTGGTGTCACTGCTGCTCGCATCGCTCTTTTTGGGGTTCCTCAACGCCTTTATTCGCCCCGTCTTGTTGGTGTTGTCCCTGCCGCTATTGGTGGCCGCCGCGGGCACCATCTTTCTTTTCCTGAAATCGCTCCTGCAACACACCTTGGGCGGGCTGTTGTCCGTTCCGGTGGTTATCGCGGCGTACGGGATCATTTACCTCCTCATCAATTCCCTGCTCCTCTGGTCCATTGGTGGACTGGTGCCAGGCTTTGACGTGCAAGGATTTGGCAATGCCGTTCGGGGATCGTTGGTCGTTGGTGTGGTATCGCTGCTCCTGGGCTTTGCCATCGGTGGTCGGGATGCCCTGGTGATTCGCCGCTCTCCCCCTCGGTCCCACCCAGACCAAGGGCCTGTGATTGATGTCTAGTGTCGTGTATCCCAAATGGCTTACAGTTTGCCGGAAGTTTTTGGGACTGGGACTTGGATTGGGCTTTCTGGCGCTGGCACTTCTGATCGGGTCTGTTTGGCTCTGGAAAGAGACCACTTCCCGACGAGCTTCCACGCCCATCCAAGTCCCGGCACCATCGGGTACCATTCCCACGTCCACGGTCGTGCGGTTACCTGCCATGCCGGTTCGGCCTGCCACCAACCCGGGGCCAACCGTCGTGATTGCGCCCCGTCAAATTCCCGAGTCGGTCCCGGCCCCGAAGAACGAAATCGTTCCGGCAACGACCATTCCACCCACGCTTTCACCAACCGCAAAACCGGAATCCCACGTCAAAATTCCGGGTCCGCCCCCCATCCCCGACTCGTGGGTGGCCGAAATTCCACCGGTGACGAACATCCTGCTCGCACAAATCGCCCTGTCGGGATACGCGATTTCTGCGGGCTCCATTGACGGTACTGGCGGTGTTCAAACCGAAACTGCCCTCCAGGCATTTCAACAGGACCACGGGCTCGAGCCAACCGGGCGTCTCGATCTCCCGACCGAACAGAGCCTTCAACTTCGGCATCCTCCGTTTGTCCGAAGGTCCCCCACCGAAGCGGAACTGGCCCGGCTTCATCCGCTGCCGGTTACCTGGTTGGGAAAGGCCAGTGCCGAACGCCTTGAATTCAGCACCTGGATCGAACTCGTGGGCGAAGCGGCCCATGCCCATCCCGCGGCTCTCACCCGGTGGAATGCGGGTGTGGACTGGAACCGGATTCGTCCCGGTGATTCGGTTTTGGTGCCGGCGTCCGATTATCCACCGGCACGACGGGCTGCGTTGGTCCGCCTCAGCCTCATCGGACATTGGATTCGGGTTTTTGGAGATCAAGGCAATCTCCTGGCGCATTTTCCGTGCAGCATTGGCCGGATCGCCGAAAAGCGTCCCGTGGGTCTTCTCCATGTGGTGAGCGTGGCCAAGGACCCCAATTACACCTTCAATCCCGCCGTTTTCCCCGAATCCCCGGAGGCACAATCCGTCGGTCGCAAGTTGATTCTTCCCCCCGGTCCCAATAATCCGGTGGGCGTGGCGTGGATTGGACTGGACCGCCCCGGATACGGAATCCATGGGACTCCCGCGCCCGAGCAAGTGGGGCGTACGGAGTCCCACGGTTGCTTTCGACTCGCGAATTGGAATGCCGATTACCTGCGCCAGATGGTTCGGGTGGGGACACCCGTCCAGATAGAACCGTAGAGGGAAAGAGGCATTGGGAAAGACCCGGTGACCCTGCTTCCAAAGCCACCGGGCTGAACGAGGAACTGAAGGGCAAAAGCCCCGACAACAACTCAGTAGAGGCTACAAAGGGAAGCCTCGACGGGTCAACCGTAGAATGGCAAAACAAAGAGAATTCACCTAACCGTTACCGATCACGGAAGTAGGAAAACCCGATTCCCCAGAGAATAGCCAGTAGGAGACTGAACAGGAACAGGAAGCGGATCAGCGCCTTCTTCCGCTCACGCCGAAGGACCGGCAATCCATCGATGCTTCCAGCCGCCAGCATCCGGATCATTTGACGGTTGTATCCGGTGGGACCCGAGAGAAACCGTCCCAGGCGCCGAAGGCCCCCGATCAGGTCAAACTTTCGAAGGCCCTGCTCATTGAAGTAGGCCCGGGCGTTTCCTTCGATGCGAGCCCGCGGGGCTGTCGGGGGCGCGATGGGCGGAGACGGCATCCGAACCGGGCCCTTGGGTTCTGTCGGTTGGGCCCGACCTTCCGGGGAAGCCAGTCGGCGTAGGTCAGCCTCCAATTGGTCGAGTTGGCGGCGCAATTCGCGCTCGCGTTCCTTGAGGGGATCGTTGGACTTGCCAAAGCGGGCCATTGGAGTCAGTTCCAAAGGTCAGAAAGCCGATGTCCCTAGACCTTCCTCACGAGGACGGCGATCGCTGCAGCCACGGCAAGAAGGGCCACGGCTGCCAGTGGCCAGGTGAGGGCAAATCCAATCCGGCAGAGTTGCGTCAGGGGCAAATCCACCAGGCGGGAAACCGGTGATGCACTTCCCTTCTCCTCTTCCGCCAGCCTGCCTTCCAGCTGCGGCCATTTTAATCGGGCAGCATTCAGTTCCATCCGGGCATTTTCCACGATGGCCAAACCTCGGGAAAGCTCCTGCTCCCAGGTTTCTGCGGTCCAGGATTCCTCGCTCAGTGGCTCGATAGCAGCGGCGGCGGACCGAATGCCCTCCAAACTCCGGGCCACCTGCTCCGCCAGTCGGCGCGCGTCCAATTCTGATTTCTCGAGCACCGTCACGGCCCGGGTCAATTCGTGACGCATTTCACCCAATCCCTGGGTGAATTCAGCCCTCCGCCTCCGCCGCTCCTCAATGGCAACGATCTCCCGCTCAATCTGTTCGTGCGACTCCCGGAGCTTGGCCAGCTGTTGCTGTGCCCCGGTCAGACGCGAATCCAATTCTTCACGGGTTGGAGCCGGACCGGTGTCGGGTGTCTTCCGACGCTCCGAATCGGTATCAACAAAATCTGTATTGTCAAAAGCCACACCACAAACTTGCGCTGTCGCGGCATTCTTGCCAACGGGCATTTGTGGCCGGTGTCGTGTTTCCGAAATAGCTTGCAGTTTGTTGCGCCTGAAATGCCCCAGGGCTGGGCGCGAGGAGGGAGCATACCCGACAGCAGGTGCGCGGACGGCGATGGATCAACCCCGGCGTCCCGGAACGGGAACCCACCGGCTCAAACGGGCACTGCGCAGGATCGCCTCACATAGACGGACTTCATCGTGTCCATCCTCCACCGTGGCAAAGCCCACCGGCGACGGACGTCCCGTGGCCAGATTCTGGTAAATGGCGCGATAGTGCATTTTATGGCTATCGGGAAATCCTTCGGGGTGTCCGCCGGGGTAGTCGGTAAAACCGGCGACGTCGGCATCAAATCCGGGTGTTCCCCGTTGAAGGACTTGATTCGGCTGATCCCGGTACCCCACCTGGATTTCATTAGGCTGCTGCAAATCCCAGCGAACACTTCCCTGGGTCCCGTAAATCCCCAACGCCAGACTGCACTTCCATCCGGCGGCGACCTGGGAAATCGCGGCGTTCGCATGAACCCCATCGGTGAATCCGTGGCCGGCTTTCCCGAACTTAAGCAGGAGGCTGGCAAAATCCTCGGTGTCGACGGTGTACGGCACCAGCTTCGAACGGTCCACGGCGGCGAAAGTTCGGACCGGGCCGGCGGGACGGAGGCGGGTCTTGTGGAAAGTCTCGAGGGCGGCAAAAACCGCGGTCACCGGGGCACCAAGAATATGGGAAACGGTGTCCATCCAATGCGTCCCGATATCTCCCACCGCCCGCAGTTTTCCACCCTCATCGGCCTGGATGCGCCAGTTGAAGTCGGTGTCGTGAAGCAGCCAATCCTGAAAGAAATGACCCTGGACATGGATGATCTTCCCCAGGTCGCCCCGCTGCACCATGGCCCGCATCTGCAGGACGGCCGGGAAAAAGCGACACATGTAGTTGACCGCCAGCAGGGGGCCGGAAGGCCCCCCCTTTTGGACGGCCCGAACCAAACGGGCGGTCTCCCGGGAATTCATGCCCAATGGCTTCTCACAAACCACATGTTTCCCCGCCGCCAGCGCAAACAAGGCCTGTTCCACGTGGACCTTGTTGGGTGATGTGATATGCACCACGTCGACTTGCGGCGAACGGCACAGGGCAGCGTAGTCGTAATCTCCATACACCTCGGGAATGCCCAGCGATTCCGCCATGGCGCGGGCACTGGCGGTTGAGCCGCAGATGGCCGTCACCTGTATCCCCAGGCGCCGGAGGGCTTCCACATGCACCGGGGCAATGAAACCGGTCCCAATGATACCGGCACGAAATGGATGTAGGGGAGTCATTCAGAACGCAGGTTTAATCACGGATCGCTCAGGGATCATTTTACCGCAGGCAGGTCTGCAGCAAGTTCCACACACGTTTTGTTAAAAAACTGGATGCACTCTGCAATCTCCGGCAGGGAGGTCTCCCAGTGGTACTCGTACTCGATGCAAAACGCGCCGTGGAAGTGCTGCCGCTTCAGTTCCTCCATCAATGCGCGCACATTGGATTTGCCGGTGCCCCAGGGGACGTCGTGCGCTTCCGGGTCCCGCTCGGTTAAATCCTTGAAGTGAAGGCAGATCACTCGTCCTTCCAATAACTTGAGACAAGCCAGGGGGTCGAGGCCGGACCGCATCCAGTGTCCGACGTCGGCACAAGAGCCCATCCACGGGCCACGGTTTTTGACGGCGTCCAAAACGGTCTGCGGGTTCCAGTAATGAGACGGCTTGGGATGGTTGTGAATCGCCACCTTGATTCGGTACTCCTTGCAAAGACGCTCCACCAGGTCCAGTGCCTCCGGTGGCGGTTCGGCCACAAGGGTGTCCACACCGGCCTTGCGGGCAAATTCAAAGATTTTCCGGTCAGATGCCTCGTTGGTGGTCAGCGAGACCACCCCGATGTTGACCAAACCAACGATCCCCTTTGCGGCGAGGCGACCTCGAATCCGTTCCCAATCGGCATCCGACATGGTCGTGGTATTGGTGCGTACCTTCCCATCCCAACTGACCGAGCCTGAAAGGCTCATGTAGCGAAGTCCGAGTTCGGCCGACTTGTCGATGGCCTCTTCAATTGGAAACTTCTTGAGCGTGTAGGAATGCATCGCCAGTTTCCAGCCCAGCCGGTCCGCAGCCGAGGTCTCGGCGACCGCCCGGACCCATCCCAACAAAAGAACCAGGACAGCGATGCGATTCCACGAAGAACCCGGTCGAAAGGCGGGAAGAGGCTTCATGGGGGAAGTCTATCTCGCGTCCGTCCCTCAACTCCAGTAAAAGAGGCGGTGAACGATGACGAGTTTGCCGGATTCCATCTCGACCGAACAGTGGCTGGGGGTCTCCCTGGAGGCGCTGCCGCCGCATCATGTCTTCGCGTTGGACCAACTTCTCGAAATCAAAGGACCGGAGGTTCCACCGGATTTTGAAGCCTTCTGGGAACGTCGGTATCGGGCCACCATCGACACGGCTCCCGCACCCCAACTCCGTCCCTCCGAACATCGTCGGGAAGGTGTTCAGGTCTACGATGTGGGCTTTCAGTCCACTGGAAATGTACAGATTCAGGGGTGGATCACGGTGCCGACCGATCAACCGGTGACCTGCGGCCTGGTTGTCGGCCACGGGTACGGGGGTCGGGACGGTCCGGACCTGGTCCCACTGATGCCCGATGCGGCCATATTTTATCCGTGCTTTCGCGGGTTGGCCCGAAGTGCGATGCCTCCCTTTTCCTCAGACCCTCACTGGCACGTTCTGCACGACATCGAACATCCGGAACGGTATATCCATGGAGGTTGCGTCGAAGACCTTTGGCTGACGATTTCCGTTCTTCTGGAATTGCATCCTCAAATCGCAGGCCGCGTCGGATATGTCGGCATCAGCTTTAGCGGCGGAATCGGCGCACTTGCCCTGGCGTGCGAGCGCCGGATCCAGAGAGCTCATTTGGATGTTCCGAGTTTTGGTCATCATCCCGTTCGACTGCGACTCCCCACCTTGGGCAGCGGTGCCGCGCTCCGACGGGTTTGGAGGGAGGGGCGCCTTCGGCTGGTTCCCACTCTGGCGTTGCATGACGCCGCCTGTGGTGCCCGGTTCATTCGCATACCGGTGCAATGCGCGTGCGCTCTCAGTGATCCGTTCGTGACACCGCCCGGACAGTTTGCCATTTTTAATTCCTTGGGGGGACCCAAGGAATTGATCGTTCTGGAACGGGGCCATGCCTCAGAGGGACCTTTTGGGGAGCAGGCTACTTTGGTGGACCGCGAGCGGCGGCGATTCCTGTCCGGGTTGTCCACATGATACAACGTGCGCCCGTCGTTGTTGAGCGAACGTGACGTGTCGTTCGACGCTGCGGATGTAAGGTCCCCCCGCCGCCAACCGACCATGGGACCGTGAAGCGCGAGTATCACAAGTGGTGGAGCCCCCATTTGGGGCGGGAAATGGAACTGCTTGTCTTCGGACATGGCGGCTCCCGGATGATGGTCTTCCCCACCCGCAAACATCGCTTCCATGAGTACGAAAACATGGGAATGGTGGATGTTCTCCGGCATCGGATCGAGCAGGGTGGACTTCAGCTGTATTGCGTGGACAGCCTGGACGCGGAGAGTTTCTATGCCCACCACCTGCCGCCATCGCAGCGGCTTCTTCGCCATCACTCGTACGAAAAATACCTCGTCCGCGAGGTGGTCCCCTTTATCCGCAAAGACGCACCTGCGGCGGAACTAACGACACATGGATGCAGTCTGGGAGCATTTCACGCCGTAAACCTGGCCCTCCGCTTCCCCCATCTCTTCCGCAATGTCGTTGCCTTTTCTGGAAGATACGACCTCACCCTGGCCATCGAGCACTTTGACGATCTCTTGAGCGGCTTTCGGGATGACGATGTCATCGAAAACACCCCGGTTCTCTACCTCGGCACTGTCACCAGCGAACGCATTCAGACCCACTGGCGACGCATGGACATTCAACTGGCCCTCGGCGATGCCGACCCATTCCGCGAGAACACCGAGGCGTTCGCGCGGGCGCTGGCCAAACAGGGTGTCCCCTACAAGATTCATCTTTGGCACGGCAGGGCTCACGACCCGACCTCATGGAGGACAATGGCCGCCCATCTCCTCGCCGAGTAAAGCAGGGCTCGATTTCGGGAAGCCCACTTGACAAACAGGCAGCCGACAGTCCGACTTATTTGATGTCGATCCTCCGTTTTCATCGCCTGACGATGGTGCTTTGCAGTGCATTCCTTTTGAGGCCCGCGCTGGCGTCTGGACGTTGGCCACAGTACCGGGGCGTGGACGCAGGAGGCGTGGACACCAACGGTGTGGCACCGGTGTCTTGGAATGTGGAATCCAAGTCAAAGGTCCTCTGGCAAACCGCCATACCCGGATTTGGACACTCCAGCCCCATCGTTTGGGATGACCGTGTTTATGTGACGACGGCAGTCACCGCAGGAAAAGCCGAACTCAAAGTCGGCCTTTACGGAGACATCGATCCCGTCAACGAAAAGGAGGTCCACCATTGGCGACTCATCGCGATGGAGCGCGGAACGGGTGCCGTGGTTTGGAATTCCGAAGCCCTCGCCGCCATACCGAGAGTGAAGCGGCACCCGAAGTCCAGCCCCTGCAATTCCACGCCGGCCACGGATGGTAGGCACATCGTCGTCCTGTTCGGCAGTGAGGGTCTGTTCTGTTTTGATCTCCAGGGCAAATTGCTCTGGAAAAAAGATTTGGGACCCATGGACTCGGGTTATTACCAGGTGCCTTCAGCTCAGTGGGGATTCGCCAGCTCCCCGGTCATCCATGATGGTAAAATCATCGTCCAAGTCGACGTGCAGAAAGACTCCTTTCTAGCAGTCTATAATGTCGAAAACGGCGATTTGGTTTGGAGAACGCCCCGCAAGGATGTACCGACATGGAGCACGCCCTCTGTCGTCAAATCCGGCGAGACCACTCAAATTGTGGTCAATGGCTGGCACGAAACAGGAGGTTATGACTTGAGCACCGGAAAGAACTTATGGCGACTGGACGGGGGAGGAGATATTCCCGTGCCCACACCGATAACCGCCAACGGCTTGATCTACCTGACCAGCGCTCACGGAAAAGCGCGTCCGATGAGGGCCATTCAACCCACGGCCAAAGGGAATATCACCCCGGATGAAATGGGTGATACCAATGAGTTCATTGTCTGGGCTCACGCCCGTCAGGGAAACTACATGCAAACTCCCATCGCCGTCGGAAACCTCGTTTACGGATGTCTCGATATCGGGCTGCTCACCTGCTTCGACGGCCTGACCGGCAAAATCCGCTACAGCGAACGCCTGTCGAATATCGGCGAAGGATTTACCTCTTCACCTGTTTCCGACGGTCGGAATCTCTTCTTCGCCAGCGAAACGGGTAATGTCTACGTGGTTCCCGCAACGGGCACCTTTTCCGTTGCATCCACCAATTCTCTGAACGAGACGTGCATGTCGACCCCCGCCCTCGTGGAGGGAACTCTCTATTATCGCACCCGCAGCCAGTTGGTGGCCATTGGAGCTCACTAGTTCGAAGTAAAGAATGATTTGGGAGCAAGACTCCGATCTTCATCCCAAGGCGAACAAACCCGGTTTTGCCGGGCGAGCCGATGAGAACCACGCTTTTTGACTGCTCCGAACGGACTGGTGATTGACCCGGGATGCTGCCCATGACGCTGCCACCCGAGCTTGACCGCATTCTGAGCGGGAACCCAAACCTTCAGGACGCCTATGTCGTGGGTGGAAGTGTGCGCGATTGGCTCCTGGGACGCCCCGTCAAAGACTTCGATATCGAGGTCTTCGGGATTTCAGAGCAACGACTTATGACGACGTTGCGCCGCCACGGCCGCGTCGACCAGGTGGGGAGATCGTTTGGGGTTTTTAAAGTGACGGTTCCCAATGGAGAGACCTACGACTTTTCTCTGCCAAGGCGCGATTCAAAGGTGGCTCCCGGGCACCTCGGCTTCGAGGTGAAATTCGATCCTGCTCTGAATCCGTTGACGGCTTCCTCCCGACGAGATTTCACCATCAATTCGATGATGTGGCATCCTGGTCGTCAGCAACTCCTCGACTCACACGGTGGTGAGGCGGACTTGCGAGCGGGCATCCTGCGCCACACTTCAGCTGCGTTTCCCGAAGACCCGCTTCGGGTCCTCCGGGGTATGCAGTTCGCCGGCAGATTCAACCTGATCGGGTCTCCGGAAACGCTCGAGCTGTGCCGCTCCATTCAGTCCACCTATCCGGAATTGGCCCGCGAACGCATTCGAGAGGAATGGTATAAATGGGCCGTACAGTCGACGGTTCCTTCCGCCGGACTTCGCTTTCTCCGGGAGGCAGGCTGGCTCATCCATTTCCCAGAATTGCACGCCATGATCGGCCAGGTTCAGGATGTGGAATGGCATCCCGAGGGCGATGTCTGGTCACACACGCTCCACTGCCTGGATGCCCTCGTTCAGCTCCCCGAATGGAATGTGGCCGCTACTGAGCAACGGCTTGTTTGGGCCTTGACGGTGTTACTCCACGATACGGGCAAGGTTGGTGCCACCCGGGAGGATTTCAGGGACGGACGGATTCGGGTCATCTCTCCCGGACATGAAATCGCCAGCCTTTCACTGGCGGAGGTTTGGATGAACCGGATTGGTGTGCCCGCGGGATTGCAGCAAAGAGTCCTGCCGCTGATCGCCAATCACATGATCCATCGGGCAGAAGTATCGCCTCGCAGCGTACGGCGACTGGCACAACGTCTTGCTCCCGCCACCATTTCAGAGCTCACGGTGGTCTTGACCGCCGATGCCCATGGAAGACCGCCCCGACCCAAGACGGTCCCTCCAGTGGTTCCATTGCTGGTCGCCGAGGCTGCGGGGCAAACTATCTCGAACAACGCTCCCAAACCCATCCTTCAAGGCCGCCACTTGTTGCAGTGGGGCTGGAATCCGGGACCCCATTTTACCCCCATTCTGGCGGGTGCTCTGGAGGCTCAGTTAGACGGCGTCTTTGAAGATTTGGAGGGTGCCAAACGCTGGCTGGAGGTCGAGGGTCGTCAGTTGATACCGTAGAAAATGATTCCCGACAGGCCGGATTCGCCCAACCTGGCGATCAAACGTAAAGTGCCTGCTGAAGTTCGTGCACCACGACACCCATCAAGTGGTGACGCTGGGCGATGTCCACCGACAGACAGCGAAGAATCGTTTTTTCCAGCTCCTGAGGAATATCCGGGTTGATCTGCCGGGGACGCAGGAATTCGCCCCGATTCACCTGAAGTCGCAGCACTTCGTCCGGGGTGTCACCCGGAAACGGCTTCCGCATCGTCAAGAGTTCATAGGCGCTGACGCCCCAAGCCCAGATGTCCGCATGCTGATCCACCGGTTGACGCTGCAATTGCTCGGGTGCCATGTAACCCGGAGTTCCCGGATTTCGGTCCAGCTTCCGGGCCGGATTTGGAATCGGCTGGGCCAAGTCAAAGTCAATCAATCGAAGGCTGCCGTTTCTCGTCAGCAGAACATTTTCCGGCTTGATGTCGAGATGCATGAAGCCGCGGTCGTGCACCACCTCGAGGGCCGAGGCAAAATCGATGAGAACCTGAGCAATGTCACCGGTTAACACCGGGTCTCCAGCGCCCATCAGGAGTTTAAGATTCTCTCCTTCGACATATTCCATCACCAGCGCCAACTCGCCGTCGATTTTTCCATGCTCGATGTATCCGATGATGTACTGGTTGTCCTGACAGGCCCGGAGCGTTTCACACCCCGTGGTGAACCGTTTGCGCTCGGTGAAAGCAAACGTCGAGTTGTTCAACATCAAACGAACCGCCACCTGGCTGCCATCCTCCCGGGTGGCCAGCCAGATTTCCGACATGCCTCCAGCGTTGATCCGCTCGTGGAGGGTATATTGACCCAATTTGGCTCCAGGGTGAGACATACTGTACGACTAGACACCTACAGTGCCGCGTTGACGTTGTCGCGGAAAAGATTTTCGAAAAAACATTCTTCCCAAATCCACAGTCCACAAAGCCTGCTCGTCTTTCCCTCGGAGGCCCCCTAAATTATCTGCCCGATGAAACCTATCCGGGCATGGCTGGCGTATCTTGCCCTGGTCCTATCCGTTGGCGCAGCCGTGGCACCCCCACTGTGGCATGGCGTCCAGTGGTTGGCACCTCACTCCGCCATCGCCAGTCAGCCGTTTCATCGATACGTCCACCGGAGCCTTCTGGTTCTTGCCATTGTCGGTTTGTGGCCGCTGGCGAAGGTGCTGGGTGCAAGATTCCCTCAAGGTCTCGGAATTCGGCTGGGAATGAGACCGATGGAAAATGCTCTGCTGGGATGGACCGTGGGACTCGGGTCGTTGGGAACCGTGGCGCTCATTTCCGTGATGGTGGGAGCCCGCCAACTCCATTTTTCCGCCTCGGCGACCGAGTGGGGAAAGAAGCTCGTCGGCGCACTGGCCACCGCGCTGGTCGTTGGAGTGCTGGAAGAGGGATTGTTCCGGGGAGCCTTGTTCACCTCCCTCCGACGGCGGCATTCCTGGGGCGTGTCCGCATCCTGCAGCAGCGGGCTCTATGCGCTGGTCCATTTCTTTCAGCGAACCCCCGAACCCGCAACCGTATCCTGGCAATCAGGCTGGGTTATCCTGGGCCAAATGATGGCCGGATTTTGGGATTGGGCTACGTTGATGCCCGGATTCTTCTCCCTGTTCCTCGTGGGATGGATACTGGCCGTGGCGAGAGACCGAACCGATGGCCTTGCCGCCAGTATCGGTCTGCACGGGGCATGGATATTCTGGATGAAGGCTTGTGGATTCGCGCTGGTGGCAAGTCCGACAGCCACCACTTCGGTTTGGGGTTCCAGTAAATGGGTGGATGGTTGGGCGACGTTCGCCATCCTGGGCGTCACCTTGGTCTTCGTTCAAGCCAAGTGGCCAAAGCCTCGGGGCTTGAACCTGAGAAAATAGCGTTTCGCATGACGGTCATGGCGACATGGAAGGTTTGGCGGGAAGCAAGTTGGGGTTGGCTCTATCCCAATTGGTGTCATTTGTGCGATGCCGAACGAGCCGCGGCCGAAAACGGTTACGTCGGCGACCACTGCCGTTCCCAGGTGAGATTTATCGAACCGCCCTACTGCCAACGTTGTGGCCTTCCTTTCAAGGGTGCCCTTTCGACTCCTTTCGAATGCGAGAATTGTCGCGGGGAATCGTTTGAATTCGAGTTCGCCAGGGCCTCGGTGATCGCCAATGAAACGGTTCGACTGGCGCTGCATCAGTATAAATACCATCGAGCGCTGTGGATGGAGCCCTGCCTGACCCAGTGGCTTGTTTCTGGTGCGGTCCCAGCCCTCACGAATCAGGGCTGGACCTGCATTGTGCCAGTTCCTCTCCATTCGGTTCGGTATCGGGAACGCGAGTTTAATCAGGCAAGTCGACTGGCTCATCGTCTGGGCGCGGCCTTGGGAATACCCGTGCAGGAGAATTGGATTGTCCGAACGGCACCAACCCCCACCCAAACCCGCCTCAACCGTCGCGAACGGGCGGTCAACGTTCAGAATGCCTTTGAAACCGTAAAAAATGCCTCCGCCAGAAATCAGTCCGTCATCATCGTTGACGATATTCTCACCACCGGCGCCACCACCAACGCCGTCGCCCAGGTCGTGCGGGAACTGGGAGCCGACCGCATTTGCGTCTGGACACTGGCCCGGGCCGTTCTTTGACCCAGTCGACCAACTCACGCTTTGAACGTTACCGGAACTTTCTTCAAATCCCGCATTCCAAACAGGCTCTGGTCGGCCAGGAAGCGAAACTTCCGTGCCCCATCCTTGCGCCTGGCCCCAAACCGTTGCCGATGCAGCTCGAACACCTCGTTCACCCAAGCCCGGCTTCCAATCACCGTCCCATCCGTGAAGTACCGCACCCGACACCGCACATAGTCTCCCCAGCTGAGCTTCCCTTGGGCCGCCAACACCTCACGGACCTTCTCCGGTGCAATCCCGGGACGTATCGCCGGTCCATCCGGACTCGGTATCCCTTCCACCAGCCCTTCGCCAAACACCCACACCCGATATGTCGCCATCGCCTCGGTCAAGGTTCCCTCCACCCCTGCACTCAGGTGAATGATCGCTCCGATGCCCTCCCGGGCCACCCGCTTACCCGCCACCGCCGCGGCATAGCCACTCCAGCG
>CAITXU010000280.1 GCA_903896505.1 uncultured Verrucomicrobiota bacterium
AGAAAGCCTATGGCTACCGCAATCGAGAACGCTTCAAGACCGATATCCTCTTTCATATCGGGGGTCTTAATCTTTATCCCACGGCCTGACAAATCCCACCAAAATGTCGGAAGAGGCAAAAAGAGAATAGTAGAAATCCGTGTTGCCGTCCCCATCAACATCAATGTCCGAAATCGGTCCAGCCTCCGGGTAACCCTGATCACAACACCCCCCGCTTTGCGCCTGAGTTGGGAGCCAAATCAACAGCCAATTCAACAAAATCAATTGCCACTTGTAGTTTTTCATAGCTTATTAATACATGTTGGCCTATTGCCCAGGAACTCTTGGCACGAGGACAAAACCCCGACTATAATTACCATTTTTCCCATTGCCGATAATCCAGTTCTTCGAGCTGATTCCAAAAGCGGCTTGTAAAGTCCATCCCGAGCCTCCATAAAGAAAGTGGCGGTCGTTGAGGTCGACCATGGGTGTCCCCAAGCCACGCGCGAGCACAGCACGCTGAACGGTCCCTCCGTCCCCCGACCAGCCTACCGCCCAGGTGCCGTCGTTGATAGCGAGAAACTTGCTGTTCTGATCACCAGCCTGTGAGATAATATCCACCCAAACACCTCCGCCAATCGCGACAGAATTGGTCACTCCTAAACCGCGGGATGTCCAATAGGCGGACAACGTCCTATTTGTAGTGAATTGGTAATACCCTACCGCAACGCCCAGGGAATTCACCGAAAGAGGTACCGTCTGATTGGTAATATATCCCGGAGGAGGGAAGAGGACATCACCACCTGCCGATTGGATCGATAGTGGCTTGGTCAAGTTGGCCACCGTACGGAAGCCTTGGACGAAGTTGAACTGGTTGCTGGAACCAAACTTCTGTTGTTGGACACCAACCACCACATTGCTGATATTGATTCCATACGCCGTCCCGGGCGCGTTTGTTTCTCCGCTGACTCCAATATCATTGGCATTCTCCGACGAACCCCAATACACCGGACGATTGGTTGAGCCATTGGATGAATAGCCCACTGTAAAGGTGCCATTGGGGTTGATGGCGTTGGCTCCCGCTCCATTGGTGCTGATGCCGTTGATCGACGGCAGGGTGACGATGGACCCATTATTGCTTCCCCGGAAGGCGCGATACACACCCCCTGAGCCGCTGGGCAACTGCCATCCCACCATGACTCCCGAATCATCCTCCGAGAATGGTATGCGGTTGGGACCGGAGTAATACAGGTTGGTGCCGCTACAAATGGACGAAGCCGCCAGGATGCCAGATGGCTCAGCGTAGGAGCCACTCCACCAGGCACTGGCAGTTCCGTAAGTCGCACTGCAAGAGATCAGGTTGGTTACCACTCCGGCGATCTTAGGTGTCGTGGCATTGTTGATGGCATACGCGGTGGTATCCAACGGATACCCCGAAGGACTGAGATCGACCGTTGCGCCCAATCCATAGAGCGTCCAATACGGGCCATCATAAATGTAGACGTCGACGGTGGAGGCCGCCCCAATGGCGTAGCCGGAATCCGGGTTCAGGGTGACCCGGACCACATTGGCCTCGGTCAGGTTGTCGGCCTTGGGCGCAATGTCGACGATGGCCTCGGCACTTCCCGCCGGGATGGTCAGCGTGTTGATGCCCC
>CAITXU010000281.1 GCA_903896505.1 uncultured Verrucomicrobiota bacterium
TCAGCCACTCGGGTGATGGGCCAATTGCCGAGTTTGGGGAGGACATCGCCCAAGTACTCGCGAAGCTTGATGTCCAGGCGACGGCAGGTTTCGACGATGGAGATGATGGCGGCGATCTTTGGTCCGGCACTTTCATCGCCCAAGTGGAGCCAGTTCCTCCTGCCAAGGGCTATGGGGCGCATCGCGCCCTCGCACCAATTATTGTCGATCTCTACCTGGCCGTCGGTGAGGTACTCTTCCATCCGGCTCCACTGTCCAAGGGCGTAGTCACAGGCTTTGGACAAAGCGTCAACCGGTGGACGGTCCTGGCGGATTGCCAAGCAGTACAAGGTGTGACAATAGCACCTGCCCCGGCGCAGATTCTTCCCAGGAGCAAACTTTCCGACCAACTCATCATTGAAGTGCTGGCGGCCAAGTTTCAGCAGCACAATCCGGTGTACCGTCAATGTGCCAGTCTCCTGGAAGACCATGGCATCGACTTGAGCCGCCAGACTCTCAACGATGGCATTCTGGCTGCCGCTCAATTGCTGGTGCCGGTGGTTAAAGCCCAGGCGGCTGAACTGCTTTCCGGTCATTATCTCCAGGCCGACGAAACCACGATACCGTGCCAAACCCCGGAAAAGAAGGGGAAGAATCACACCGCGTACCTGTGGGAATACAGTCGAGCGGGAGGAGCGGTGGTCTTCGATTTCCAAATGGGTCGGGGAAGAAAAACCGGCCCCGAAGAGTTCCTCAAACCATTCCGGGGTAAACTTCAATGTGATGGCTATGCCGCGTACGATAAGTTGGGAGAAGGCATTACGTTCGTTGCCTGCATGGCACACATCCGTCGGGAATTTGCCGACGTCAGCAAACTCAAGCCCTTGGACCCGCTGCCGGTGGAAATCCTCGCTCAGATCGGCTTGCTTTATGACGTCGAACGCAAGGCACGGGCACAAAACCTGACCCCGACTCAACGATTGGATCTGCGCCAGGCAAAAAGCGAACCGGTAATGACTGCCCTCAAAGCGCGGATCATCCAAATGGGGACCGAGCTTTTCACGCTTGATGACCCAGACAAAGAACTCAGCGGGCTTGCAACCCAGTTCCTCGCGGACCTCGTAGCCGATGAACGGACGGGGCTGGCCGCAGGTGCTGCAGGCACAATCGCTGGGATGACAGGAAATGATCTTCTCTCGCCGTTCCAGATGGGCGGGCTTTGCCTTGGGAACGGATTCCACTTGCTTTTGCTTCTCCGTTACCTCGGCTTCGCGCTCGACCTCGGGAGCGGCGACAATCAATTCCTGGGGAAGGAGTGCGAGTTGGTTTTCAGAGAGCTTGTCGGCCTTGGGACCCCACTGCCGGATATCCCTCATTTTGAGCTGCTCTTCTCTTAGTTTGAGAAGGAATTGAAGCCGCCCATTCTCCGCTTGCAGGTCCAGGAAGGCCTTGCGGACTTCGGGCGACAGCAATGTAATATCCAGCGACATTTAAGCTACCAAAAACAAGCGATCTGTAAAGTCGAAATGACTATACATCACATTTTTTTCTCCCTACTGATCTATCATGCCGCCTTTCGCCACCAAGCTCGCGATCGCGTCTTCTCCAGATCAATCCCGCTCAACAGAAGAGTCAATTCCTCGGCCAGTATCCGAAGCGCCGTCGCCGTCGGCACCCCTTCTTCCTTCGGTCAACTAAATCGCCCCTTCGCCAAGCGTTTGGTCAGTAACCAGGTTCCCGATCCATCCCAATAGAGCACCTTGATTCGAATTTTGCTCCGGTTGGTGAAAACGAACAGATGTCCGCTCAGCGGGTCTTCCTTCATTTGATGCCGTACCAGATCACCCAAGCCTTCGAACCCCTTGCGAAGATCAGTCGTCCCCAGTGATAGATAGACTCTTGTGGCCGGACCGGTTGGAATCATAACTCACGCAGAAGTTGGCAGAGTTCCCTCACCTCCTCGATGTCGAACCCGGAGGATGCCTCCAAACTCTGACCGTTGGGAAATCCGATCTTATAGATTGGGCGATGCCTTGAACCCATCGCCAGACTGACTGGCAACTCGACCAATCGATAAGTTACCAGGTTTGTTCCGCTCTTCCTTGATTTTCGAAGCCAGATGCCCAGACACGAAAGGCTCAATCCATGCCGTGCTGCGAAATCGCTTTGGGTCAGTCCGCTCTGGTGGTAGGCCGTCAACAGACTGGCGCGTTCCTCTTCGGTGAAATGTCTCCGGCCTGCGCGTGTGGAATTCATCCGGACAGCCTACCGCGATCCGCTACCTCCGATAGACGTCGTTGCTCTGACGGATACCCTCCCTGAGCCCGTCGCCCGCTCTCGGCCTGAAGGCCGCGCAGTCGCTCATCTCAAGCCCCCGAACCGTTCCTCCTCGACAGCGCCAAATCCGTCCGGCTCCGAGCCCCCTACGGTTCCGTCGGACGGTTACGAAATACCCGTAAGCAACGGAATAGCCCCATCCGTCACGGTCGAGAGCCGACATGCGGAGTCATAGCCATAGCCTCCTCGGGGGGGCGTATTTCCAACCTGTATTTTGAGGGATATACGTTTGTCGTTTGGTCTGATAGGGGACGTGGGGCATACAGCGGAAACTGTCCGCCCATTATTATGTCCGCTGATTCAAGAGAAGTGACGTAATTCGTGCCGCCGACTTCGATCGTCACCCACCCGCGTCTTTTGCGAAGTTGAACTCTCGCTTCGCCATTTGCATCGAGTGTCGCCCTGATTGGCTCATCTGCTTGGACCAGTGGATCCAGTTTGGGACTGTCGAAGAAAACGAATGACCTGTTCGTAGCGGGAATGTTCAGGCTGGTATCCATAACCTTCACGGTCCGGAGCACCCTCCCCCTGCATCCACACTCCAATGCTACTGCGGCCGTGGCCAGAAACACTAACAGTCCCACCTTTTTAATCGTCACCATGGTTCCACACCCGAAGCGAACCCCGTTATTTGAAAATGGGTTCTTCCGGTTTGTCAGTGGGAAATTGGAGGGATTAGGATGAGCGGTCAAGAGGTTTTAGGATGGATAGATGGGGTCGAGCAGGCGGATGGAGAACAACGGAGGCCGCAGGGCGCCGCGAGCTAGGGCTCAACAGCCCGTCGCCCTGCTAGGTTAGCTGGCGTTTGACGGGTGGCGGAAGGAGGGAGAAGCTTCGTGAAAACGGAAGCAAA
>CAITXU010000282.1 GCA_903896505.1 uncultured Verrucomicrobiota bacterium
AGGGACATCCAACGGAGGGACGCGCTCCTGCAAGTCCCAAAATATTGCGGGGATCATCACCTCTCGCGCTCTTAAGGCACCTCGGTAGGTGGGCTAGGCGTGAATCTTCCAACCCGACGTAGAACAGACATTTCCGCCATCAAAACAACGGATTGTCCCCCGCGACCGGTCGATTCGTCTGCAACCTACTGAATCAAAGTCACATCGGTAGGGCGAGCCTCCTGGCGAGCCGCGGCGGTTCCAATCGCCGCCATTCTGTTTCCGTTTGCAGGACCGACGTTTCCCTCGCCGCGATCAATGCCGCTAGACTGTCGGCCTCCGCCGGGTAGTATCAGGCCGTCATGTCAACTGTTACTCCCATCGTGGATGGGGCCGGACCGCGGAAGGTGAACCTCCGACGCCCGGATATCATGCAGGCCGTTCAAGCCAAGGTCGTTGCCCACTACCGGAGCAATCTGGTCGAGCACATCCGCTTGAATGGCGGGGTCTTGAGCGCCTCCGGCCTGACCGTGAAACTCGCCAAGGAGTTTGGGTTTTGCTACGGCGTCGAGCGCGCCATCGATCTAGCCTACGCCGCCCGCCAGTTATTCCCCGATCCGACCCGCATCTTTTTGCTGGGTGAAATCATTCACAATCCCGAGGTCAATGATCAGATTCGCGGCCTCGGTATCGTCAGTGTCGCCCCGAAGCCCACCGACGACGAACTGGCTGAGTTGCGGTTGTCCCCGGAAGATGTGGTCATCATTCCCGCCTTTGGCACTGAGGTGAGCACACGCCGCCGGATTGAGGCCTATGGTTGCCAGACGGTCGATACGACCTGCGGAGACGTCATGACCGTTTGGAAGCGGGTCCGGCAATACAGCCGCGACGGCGTGACCAGCATCATCCACGGCAAAGCCAAGCACGAAGAGACCAAGGCGACCACCTCCCAGGCCACCGCCTACGGTACCGGCCATTATTTGGTCGTGTTCGATTTGTCGGAAACCGACTACGTCTGCGACTTCATCCTCCGCGGTGGTAATAAAGTGGAGTTTCTGGACCGATTCCGTGGTGCCTATTCTCCGGGCTTTGACCCAGAACTGCATCTCGTTGCCGTGGGCGTGGCCAACCAAACCACCATGCTGCGCGGTGAAACCGAGGAAGTTCAGCGCCGCTTTCGAGCCGCAATGCTGGCCCGCTATGGAGCCGAAAAGGTCGGCGACCACTTCCGCGTCTTCGACACCATCTGTGGAGCGACCCAAGATCGTCAGGATGCCCTTCAAAAGCTGCTGCGCGAGCCGATGGACCTGCTGATCGTGGTCGGTGGCTACAATTCCTCCAACACCTCGCACCTCGCTGAAATGGGGGAAAAGGTCCTGCCGACCTATTTTATTAAAAATGCCGCCAAAATGGAGTCGCCCGCTCTCATCCGGCATTGGGACCAGCATATCGCCCAGGAGTTGGAGACGGCCAATTGGTTCCCGCTGGACCGCCCTTTGAATGTGGGGATCACAGCCGGTGCATCCTGCCCCAACAATCTGATTGAGGACACCATCAAGCGCCTCTTCGAATTTCGCGGGTTGCGGGTCAACGAGGTCCTAGGAACCTAACCCGAAGCCTTTTGCCGTCCGATTCCGATCGTTGTCGGATCGGCGCGGCATACCCTGTTCTGAACCCTTGATTTCGTCTCCTACTCCATGAATTCCCCTCAGGTTCTTGGCCTGCGCAAATCCTTTGGCTTCGGCGACCGGCTTGGACTCGCCACGCCAGGTCATCTGGCAGCCGCCCGCCAGTTTCCCGATTTCTCACCGATTTTTGCTCAGCAAAGTATCCGCGAGATGACCCGTACCCAGCGGACGCCCGCTGAGGTGATGTCGGCAGCTCAGTCCGCCTTGAATCATGCCGGATACGATCTCCCTTGGGGTGCGGATGCCGACCATCTCAAGACTCCCGAGGACGTCGAACGGGTCGCTGCCGCCGGTTTCTGCTTCTTCACCATTGACCCCAGCGCCGGGGTCAATAACCAGGCGGACCAGATGGACGAGGCCGCATTGCGATCCGCGGTTTCGGCCTTGGAGTCAGAAGGGCTGTTCACCGATTTTTCCTGGCGCGACTATTATCTGGACCGGGTTTTTACACCCGGCCATGGCATCGTTCTCCAATTCGACGAGGAAACCATCCTTCGCGCCATCGTCAAATATTCCCGGGCAACCGCCATCGCCGCGCAATTGGCCGAAGCCATCGCCCGAGCCTCGAAGGGGCGTCGGTACGAAATCGAAGTGTCCGTTGATGAGACGGATGCCCCCACGACGCCGCTGGAGCACCTCTTCTTTGCCCTGGAACTGAAGCGCCGCGGGGTTGAGAACTTGGTCAGTCTGGCACCCCGGTTTGTGGGGGAATTTGAAAAGGGAATCGATTATCGAGGTGATCTGGCCCGGTTCGAGTCCCAGCTCCGCTTGCATGTCGCTGTGGCCAAATTCGCCGGTCCTTACAAGATCAGCGTCCACAGCGGTTCCGACAAGTTTACCGTCTATCCCATCATCGGACGCGTCTGCGGTCGAATGCTGCATGTGAAGACCGCAGGAACCAGTTATCTGGAAGCTCTGCGTGTGGTTGCCCGAACCGAACCGGCCTTGTTTGCCGAAATAGCCGCCTATTGCCGCGGACGTTTCGATACCGATCGGGCCTCGTACCACATTTCGACCACCGTGCAGGATATCAACGCGCTTCCGCCCTTCCGGGATGCCGCAGATGAAGCGGTGTACCTGGACGAAACCGCCGGTCGCCAGTTGTTGCACGTGACCTTCGGGAGCGTGCTGACCCTCGGGACCGCCTCCGATGGACGGTCCTTCCGCCATGCTCTTCTGGAGCGCCTGGCAAAGGATGCCGATTTGCACTCCGAACTTCTCGCTACTCATTTCATCAAGCACCTCTCACAGCTCAACGCCGGCTGAGCCTCCTCCATGCTGACTGTTTCTCGTGTTGAAAAATCCTACGGCGGGCGACTGCTGTTTTCGGATGTCAATCTCACCGTCAATCGCGGTGACCGCATTGCTCTGGTCGGACCCAACGGTGCCGGCAAGTCCACCCTCTTTAAACTCATCCTCCAGCAGGAAGAACCCGATGATGGTCAGGTGACCTTTCAGCGGGGCAGCACGGTCGGCTTTTTGCCCCAGGAAAGTGCGCCCGTGGGGGATGAAACCGTCCTCGACCTCGCCTCTGGTCGGGCCGGAATCACCGCCCTCGATGATGCCGACCCCGATGACTGGCAATACGATGATGCCTCGGATGGTAACCAGATCGCCCGTGCTCGGAAAATTCTTCAAGGTCTCGCCTTTCGTGAATCTGACCATGATCGCCCGGCCCGAACCCTCTCGGGCGGATGGGTGATGCGGGCGCATCTGGCCCGGCTACTGGTGGCTCAGCCCGACCTGTTGATGCTGGACGAGCCAACGAACCACCTCGATTTGGAAACATTGATGTGGTTTCAGAATTACCTGCGGGATTATCCCGGGGCCATTCTGCTGATTTCCCACGACCGCGAGTTCATCAATCATCTCGCCAGCCACATTGTCGAAATCCGACAGAACCGCATCTGGCGCTACACCGGTAACTACGATTCCTTTCTTGCGCAGCGCCAGGCCCAGCAGGACCAACAGTTGGCGGCTTATAAGAACCAGCAAAAGGAAATTGAGCGATTGATGGATTTCGTCGTCCGGTTCCGGGCGAAGAACACCAAGGCCACCCAGGCTCAGGCCAAGCTCAAGCAGATCGAGCGCATGGAGAAAATCGAGCCGCCCGAGGCCCCGGCGGCAACCGTCGACTTCAATTTTCCCCAACCCGAATCGAGCGGGCACCGGGTCATTTCCCTGCGAAACGTCCACTTTGCCTACGGTTCCCACGTCATCTACCAAGGCATCGACTTCGAGGCCAATCGTGGCGACCGCATGGTGCTCGTCGGCCCAAACGGGGCGGGAAAATCCACTCTTCTCAAGCTCCTGGCCGGCGTGGTCACACCCACGGCGGGCGAACGCGATCTGGGGCTGCGGGTCAATCCCGGTTATTTTTCCCAGTACCGCTCGGAAATGCTCACACCGGGACGCACCGTTCTAAAAGAGGCGCTCGATACCCCGGCCTCAGTGACCGAACTTTTTGTCCGGACACTGCTCGGCTGTTTTCTATTTTGCGATGATGACGTGTTCAAAAAGGTGGATGTCCTGAGCGGCGGTGAGAAGAGCCGGTTGGGATTGGTCAAACTGCTCCTCAACCCTCCCAACCTGTTGTTGATGGATGAGCCAACCACGCACTTGGACATGGCCAGCATCGATGCACTGGTTTCGGCTCTGAAGAAGTACACCGGCTCGCTGGTCTTCATCAGCCACGACGTCTATTTCATCAAGGCTCTCGCCTCCAAGGTCATTCACGTCAATGCAGGACGGCTCACTCCGTACTCCGGCGGCTATGATTACTTCCTGGAAAAGACCCAGCCCACGTCTGCCCGGGCGGGACTCACCGCAGGACTTCACAACGCACGTCCAGGTGACCGTCAGGGCGGTGCCAGGGTGGCAGCCCCTGAAACCCGACTGAGTCAGAAAGACCGCCGCGAACAGGCCGCAGAAGTGCGTCGCGCGGTCAGTTCTCAAAAGCGCCAGGTCGAGACCATCGAGGCCAAGGTCAGCGAACTGGAGGGTAAACAGGCGCAACTCACCCAGGAATTGCAGGACCCCGCGGTCTATTCCACTCCCCACCGCCTCAGCACCGTCAATCAGTCGTTGCGGACCATTCAGACCGAATTGAACCGTAAGACCACAGAGTGGGAAGCCGCCGTCCAAAAACTGGCCGAACTGGAGCGGATTGAGGCTGGAAGCTGAGGTCATCGAGGGGCGTCTTTCAAATGGAAGCGTTCCTTAAAATCCTATCGATTGGAATGTAACCTATTGGATCAGAGCTACATCGGTATGGCGAGGCTCCTGCCGATCCGCGGCGGTCCAAACCGCGCCAATTCCGCAGGACTGGGAACGCGGACGTCTCGTCCGCAGGGCGGTCCTGAATGACCATCCATCCGCAAACGCGAAGCGAATTCGCCGTCCGCAGGA
>CAITXU010000283.1 GCA_903896505.1 uncultured Verrucomicrobiota bacterium
GTCCCTCCGGACGCAAGTCCCTCCGAAGGAGGGACATCCAACGGAGGGACGCGCTCCCGCAAGTCCCAAATCATTGCATGGATCATCACATTTCCCCCTCTAAAGGCACCTCGGAAATGTTCCCACCGAGGCGAAGTCGATGCAATCCGGAGGCGAGCCTCGCTTCCCAATCCCAAAGTGTCACCGGCATCCTACCGATCGCCTTGCATCCGCTGTCCAAAGGCACCGCGCCTGCCAGGAATCTCAGTAGGTTTGAAACCACGGGTATAGCAATCTTCCACCCGTGGTGCTCCGGGGTCAGGCCGGGTATAACTTGCGAGGCGTACGTCGTACGGACCGCCGCGGCTCGACAGGAGCCTCGCCCTACCGATGTGACTGTGATTCATTAGGTTGCAGACGAATCAACCGTTGAGATTAAAAGCGGTTATCTGGAAGGCTGGAAAGCCTGCACGTCGGCGCGGTGATTGGTTCATGGAGCGGGACGTTGAATGACCTCCGCCACACTGGACGCAATCTGGGCAGCCGTCTCTTGAACATTCCGCTGGAGTTCACCCTCGGCCCGAGAAAACCGTACTGCCGCCATCACCGGATTAAGCATGACGACGGCCCCGGGAGAACTCCCGCTGGCCGCCTGGCTGGACAATTGGTAGTACGGTCGAGGCGGACCATTCGTCAGCCGGTCCACCGTCGCCTGAACCTGCAAATCCGTCTTGCCCGACCCAAAACCGACGACCGCCCGCCGCAGACGGTTCCCTTCGTCGACTTCCAGGAAGACACCACGGACCAGCCAACCCGACTTCGGGAGCCCGGTTCCCGGAGCCACCCGGCGGGCATCGACCCCGGCCTTCCCTAGCGATTCCACCAGCGACGTTGCCAACCCATCCACCAATTCCCGGGCCAGAGCATCACGGTCCTTGGTTCCCCCGCCCCGTCGCCGATTCGGACGCACCTCGGGTATCCCGCGCGATTCCAAGGCAACCGGACGCCCCGAATCCGTCTGGATTTTGGCCGCTTGCAGGTCGAAATCCGCCACATAGACCAAAGCAGGCACGACAGCCGGGAGATGTGTTTCAGGGGAACCCGCCTGCGGCTTCGACAGGACTTCACTTTGTCCGAGACTCGTCCACGACATCAGGACGAAGACGATGAGCCTCACCAGCGCTCCTGCATCGAAGCTCCATTTCAAAGGGGTCGGAAACATGCGGCGATTTTGCCAGCAACAAAGTTTCCCGGCAATGAGGACGACACCCAACAGCCAAACGGTTTACGGCGTGACCCTCCAGGGTGAAACTCCCGCCCACGTCTTCATGGCATCAGAGACCCAGGTGCTGGTTTTGTCGGTGTGGCAGACATTGCAGGCGTTCGGGATTTTCAGGGAATCGCTGCTGGCGGGGCTAACGAAGCGAAAGGTATGGCTGCTGACATTCACATTGCCCAGCGTCTGGGCAATTCTCGGCATATGACAGGCGATACACTGGCTGCCCGTGCTGTCCGCAAGATGATGGGTGTGGGCAGCAATCGAGGGAGCGTGTGGGCCGTTCGGTGAATTCGGGCCATGACAATCCAGACACAATGTCTCAGGCGCTTTGCGCAAACTGGCCCGAAAGTCCGTACCATGGACGTCGTGACAGCTAAAACAGGTCACGCCGTGCGAATACATTTGGCTGCCGACGTAATCATTCCCCTGCATCCGATTCTTGTGAGCGGTGCCGTCGGCAAAGTGGGTGAAGGTGGTTTCGCCCAGTTTGTGGTCCTCCAACCTCCAGAAGTCACTGAGTTTCAGCGTCGGATCATATCCAACGGGCCAGTCGTAATATTTTCCCTGAATGGGATTCGCCACCGGACGGCCTTGTGAATGGCAGGAGATGCACACGTCGCTGGCGGCAACGAAGTCGGCACGGGCTGGGTTGTAGATCGCGGCACTCAGCGCGTTTTTCACATGCTCACTACCGGGACCGTGACATCGCTCGCAGCCGACATTCCATTCCGTCACCGTCTTCGACTTGACGTCATAATTCACGGAATGACAGCCATCACACAACATGCTGGTGGGGCGCTGAAAGTTATCGGGCGGATAAAATGGAACCCACCAATCTGCTTTGACCACGTAAGGACTCCATTTTTTATTGGTGATATCCCATTGCGCCGGAAAGACGAAATAATCGTCGCCCACTTTCTTGAAATAACGCTGCTTCCAAAGGCTTCCATACACCAAGGCCACGTCCGCCTTCGTGAAATGCACCAGCGGATCCGCCTTGGTAAGGTCCGGCAGGATAGCCTCAGGATGTTCACGCGGATCGCGCACGACGTTGGCCATCGGCGTCTTTTTCCAACGTTCGTACAGCTCCGCATGGCACTTTTGGCAGGCGACAGAGCCAACATAACGGGATGTCACACCGCCGGACGGGAGGCTTGTCGGGCCCGAGGGAACGTCCAGCGAAGCAGTCAACGGCAGGCAACGAATATACGACACAATTTGCCAGGTCTGTTCGTCGGGCAACTGCCAGCCGGGCATGGCCGTGTTGCGAATCCCGTTGCGAATCAGGTAGAACAACTCGCCGTCCGACCGATGGGCATTATCCGTTCGGCTTAAACTGGTCGGAGGCGGATAGGTTCCTGCACCTGCGGCCGTCCTCCCTTTTCCGTCGTAGCCGTGACAAACCTCGCAATTCTTCTGGTACAACTCACGCCCCGCAAAAACAGCCGCCCCGGTGGTGCCGAGCGGATTCTTGAGCTTCTTTGCCTCCTTGGGGATGCTCAAATCGATCAATCGTTGCGCGAAATAGCTCTCGAAATGGGAAGGCTTTTGGCGGGCAATCAAGCCGCCATTGACGATGAAGTGGTAGGCCATGGCGCCCACAAAAACCGCCAGAACAACGAGCGCCAAAGAAACCAACCGCCATGAGCGGCGAACTGACCGCGGATTTGGCGTGGGATTGGAGTGGGGGCCATCGGCCATCCTCGGCGTTTCTAGCAGGCAAAAGCCGACGAAAGCAACCACTCCCTACCTCGACAGAGCTCAACCTCGTCACCGATGGCATTCCAATGCGGACCTATGGCAAGACCTTGACGGAACCGCCCGTGCCTTCCAATATGGCGACGGAGGTCAGGTCATTTCCGGGTAGAAAGACCTATTTTGCGACCCCTTGGGTCGCAAAAGTGGGTGATAAAACCTGGAAGGCAGTTCTTGGCAGCTCCAGTAGACAGTTGATATTCAGCACTTTAGCCGGTGTAGCTCAGTGGTAGAGCAACGGTTTCGTAAACCGTAGGTCGTCGGTTCAATCCCGACCACCGGCTCCATGTGTAACCTCCTGTTAAGCAGAGATCTGCGCTGATATGCTTTAGTCCTAAACAATTGTAATGGAGATAGCAGGGGAACATCACTCGAGTTAACGGTCAAAACCCCTGCTGAATTTGTGATCGAATCGGCGGGATTGGAAATCACGACAAAGTAGGTGCCAGGCAAGGCTTGGACACCATTACCCGCAGTGATGGAACTGCTTGTTTGGTTGGGAATGATCACGTTATCGCGGTAACATTGGGAGGTAAGCGGCAAAGTGCCGATAGCAGCCACCGAGAAGGAGGCAGTCCCCCCCCGGAATCAATTGCAAGATTCATCGGCGATGATGTGACAACCGGTAAAACCGGGTGGTAATTGACATCGACGGTAAAAAACGACACTGCGTAGTTGTCAGTCCCCGGAAGAAAGCTTCCTCTGGAAAGGAAAAATCCAAAAAAGATGTCTGCTCCGCCGGGTGAAATATCCAAGGAAGGTGATCCTGAGCCGGTTAATCGTGTGAAATCCGCAGGTAATAGGTTAAAACTCTTCAGTACCATCCGGTTAAGCCGGGTGGGATTCGGTGTAAAACGCTGTCAATGAGCGGAATGGAAAGGAGAAATCGTGTGATCGATTCCGACTTCATTTTATGATTTTCATTAGCAGTCAGCGTGCCAGACTCGCTGCTAGCCCACCGGAAAACTGATTTTTTCCCAAATCACCGAATGGATTCATCCCGAGCAATTTTGTCGCTGCCTCCAACGTTACGAGGGAAACTATAGAGTTCGCACCTTTCCGTGTTGGGACCAGTTCTTAGCCA
>CAITXU010000284.1 GCA_903896505.1 uncultured Verrucomicrobiota bacterium
GGAGGGACTTGCGTTCGGAGGGACGCGCTCCTGCAAGTCCCCATATCGATTTCGACCACATTCGCCGGATTCCCGGCTTTTCCAATTCGCACGAGACCCAGGAACAGGCTGTCGACGGACAGCGGCGGATCGGGGATGTGGATGGAGTCGAAAAGAGGCCATTCCCAACCGAAATTTTGCCAAAGGACACAATTGGCGCAATGAGAAGGCTCTCGCCCCCAAAAAATCTCAGGTAAGCTTTGCGGTTGCAGAATGGTGCGCGGGGCGGGGGTCGAACCCACAACCTTCGGCTTCGGAGACCGACGCTCTATCCAATTGAGCTACCCGCGCACACCGGCTATCAGAAGCGAATAATAGGAAACCGGGTGCAGCCCCGCAACGAGTTTATTGCGGTCGCCGGCCCGCGGGAGGAACGCCTGTCGGCGCATTGGTCGGAGGCGGGGGCAGGGGAAGCATGGCTGAATTATTGAAGGTCCGCGGTTGGTAAAGTCCGTTGCCCAGTCCGGCCATCGGGTCCCGCTTGGGCCGGGTTTTCCACCACTGCACTCCCCAAAGCACCACCCCCACCACTGCCAGCCCAAGGAAAATCGGAAAAACCAGACGCCAGCGGACCCTGGACAAAACCAGCATCAGCGTATCGAGCGGTCCCTTGCGCTGCGGCACCAGGCTGGGCGGTCCGGAATAGTCGGCGGTCCGTCCCAATTCAGCATCGAGTTCCGCCACCAACGCCTTGTCATCCAGACGGAGGTAACGGGCATAGGTACGGGTAAAGCCCCGGATGTAAACCGGTGCGGAGAAGGCCGACCATTTGCCGTCCTCCAGGGCCCGGATATGGTCCGTCTTGATATTGGTCCCATCGGCAACCTGATGCACCGTGAGCTTTTGTCGCTCCCGTTCGCCCCGAAGTCGCTCTCCCACCGTCGCCATGCCTTGTGATAGCCTTGCCGATGGCACCGCCGCAATCGTGGAACGTGGTTGCAGGCGAATAATTTGTGTCCTGACCTAGAAAGGCGCTTGAAAATCCAATTCCGACGCCCCTTAAGAACTTGCCGGAACACCCCGAACCTTCGTTTTCTTCGGCTTGGCGTCTTCGTGTGCGCTATTTCTCACCTCTCCCCGGTCGATTGCCACGGGAAGACGCGAAAGACAGAGGGTCAGACGCCCCCAAAGCGGCGGTGCCGACCAGCGTACTCTTCCAAGGCCGCGACCAACTGGGCCTTTCGGAAATCGGGCCACAGGGTTGGGGTGACCACCAATTCCGCATAGCTGATTTGCCAGAGGAGGAAGTTGCTGACCCGCATTTCCCCGCTGGTCCGAATCAGGAGGTCCGGGTCCGGGTAGTGGCGGGTGTACAGGTGCTCGGCAATGTGACGTTCCGTAATTTCGGCGGGCTCCAACTCACCGGACTTGACCTTGGCTCCGATGGTCCGCATGGCCTCGACCAACTCGGTCCGCCCGCCATAGCTCAAGGCGAGAATGAGGGTCAACCCGTTGTTCTTGGCCAGAGCCGCCCGGGTCTTCTCCAATTGCTCCTGAACAGCCTCTGGGAGCCGCCAGAGCTGACCGATGGCCTCGAGTCGGACGTTGTTCCGGTTGAGTTCACCGATTTCATTTTTCAGGAATCGGGCGAGGTATTTCATCAGGGTATCCACCTCGTCCTTCGGCCGATTCCAGTTCTCCACGGAAAAGGCGTAAAGGGTCAGGTACTTGATCCCCAGCTCCCCGCAGGCACGGACTGTGGCACGGACGGATTCCACTCCGTTCCGATGCCCTTCCACCCGCGGCAGCATGCGCGCCTTGGCCCACCGCCCGTTGCCGTCCATGATGATGGCGACATGGGTGGGAAGGTTGGCAACCGCGTTGGCGCTCAGCCGGGTGGATTCGCTCATCGACGGGGCCCCGCCAGCCGGGGTTAAAGCAGCATGGTTTGCTCGCGCCCGGGTCCGACCGAAACAACGGTCAACCGGGCACCCGTCAATTGGGCCAGGGTCAACAGGTAGTGCCGACAATTAACCGGCAGATCGTTCCAGCAGTTGATCTTCTCGGTGGGACATTGCCACCCCGGGAAGTCCTGGTAGACGGGCCGGCACCGGGCGAGAACCTCGCAGTCCGAGGGAATATGGTGAAGCCGCTGCCCATCGACCTCGTAGGCGACACAGACCCGGATGGTGGCCAAAGTGTCGAGGCCATCGACATTGGTCACGGCCAGTTCATCGATGCCGTTGACCATGCCGGCATGCCGGGTGGCCACCGCGTCAAACCAGCCGCATCGGCGGGCCCGTCCGGTGGTCGCTCCGAACTCGCGTCCCATGCCGTGGAGCAAATCACTGACAAAGGCATCTTCCGTCGGAAGAGGCCCTTCACCGACCCGGGTCGTGTAGGCCTTCATCACACCGACCACCCGGTCCATCCGATTCGGAGGAACACCGGACCCGGTACAGGCACCGCCCGCCGTCGTATTCGACGAAGTGACGTACGGATAGGTACCGTGATCGATATCCAGAAAGGTTCCCTGCGCTCCCTCAAAAAGAACGTTGGCCGCCCGGCGGGTGGCCTCATGCAGATACACCACGGTATTGGTCACGAAGGGACGAAGCCGGTCGGCGGCTGCCGTGTAGTCGTGCAGCAGCGTTTCGTAGTCCAACGGTTTCGCGCCGAGTGCCTTGAGCACTTCGTTGTTCTCCTCCAACCGCTCTTTCAACCGTTCCGGGAATCGGACGGGATGAATCAGATCGACCATCCGGAGTCCCACCCGGGCGGCCTTGTCGCCATAGGTCGGACCGATGCCCCGCTTGGTGGTGCCGATCTTGTCCTTGCCCTTACGGACTTCCCGCTGGCCATCGAGTTCGCGATGCCAGGGGAAAACGACGTGGGCGGTGTCGGATATCCGCAGGTTGCCTTGGGGACCGGAAGTGACCGGAATCCCCAGTTTCAACAGACCGTCGATTTCGGCCACCAGGCCAATCGGATCGAGCACCACCCCGTTGCCGATCACGCAGGTCTTGCCGGCTCGAAGAATGCCGCTGGGAATCAGGTGAAGAACATACTTGGCTCCATCGACGTAGACGGTGTGGCCGGCGTTGTTGCCGCCCTGAGTGCGGACCACGATTTCGGCTTGCTCCGTCAAAAAGTCGATGATTTTGCCCTTGCCTTCGTCGCCCCATTGGGCGCCGACAAGAATGGTATTGGCCATGTGCGAGTCAGTTCGTGTCGATCAGCGGTGGCAGAAAAAAACCCCGAGTTCAACTCGGGGCGGACCTGCCGGATATTGAGGGGAGAGGTTATTCTGTCAGGCGAACGTGTCAACGCTGTGACGCGGGCGTCGACTGCAGCAGTTTTGCTACCGAGGTGCCCTTCGAATGGGGGGAGGTGATGATCCCCGCAATGATCGGGGACTTGCAGGAGCCCGTTCTTCCGGCAGTTCTCCCGCCGAGCCGCAACGGTTCGGACCCGAACTGTCCAACAAAAAGGGCCTGGCGTCAGCGCCAGGCCCCTTGTGAAAGCCTCTCGTCTTAGAACTTTTTGGACAACTCCACGTAAACAAACCGACCGAGGATGTCGTAGGTCGACTTGTCGGTGTTGTCTTCGAAAGCCGAGGCGATGAGCGGAGGCGCCTCGTCGGTCACATTATTGGCACCGACGGCCACCCGCGCGTCGTTGTACCATTTACCCTTGTGGCGGAAGGTATAAGCCAACTGCATGTCGATGGTGTAGTAGGCCGGAACCTGCCAGGTCGCACCTGTCTGGGTAAAGGAGTTCGACGCATTTCCAACCAGCGGCATGGTATCGCCCAAATCGTTGATGGCTGGCGTGTAGTGACCAATGACGGTGTAGTCAAAGTTGTGGAAACTCCAGGTCACGCCCGTGTTGACCTTGTAGTTCGGCAATGCGCCTTGAGCCTGCGAGATGCTGAGCGAGGCGTTGTCGGTGTACTGACCACCGAAATCAACCCACTGGCTCTGGGTGTCTGTGCGGAACTGGTAGAACAGCAGCAGGTTTGCATTCGCGAACAGGGTGAACTGGCCGGCGTTTTCGGTCTTGACCACGTAATTGACCGACATGTCGAGACCCTCGGTCCGTTGGGAACCTCCAGGAACCGTTGGGATGGTCAGAGTCCCGAAGTTATTGTGGCTGATGTAACCTGTGCTGGCGCTATAGGTCTTCCCGGATTGGTCGAGGTAGAGGGGATTGCCAAACAGGAGGGGGCTCTTCAGCCAGGAGGAATTGACACCGTTCTTGTTCAAGTCGGCGATGATGCTTCCGGCATTGGCCAACTGACCGATGTTGTCCTGTTGAATCAGGTAAAAGTCGACCGACAGGGTCAGATTGGGAATCTGCTTCGGCGAGATGACGATACCCACCGTCTTGCTTTCAGCGGTTGAGGGCGGCAGCAGGGGATTGGAGAGCTGATTGACCGTCTCCTGCTGGTTGACCGGACGGCCCAAGGCAGGGTCATAGATGCTGACCAATGGATTGTTCTGAACTTCCGGCCCGTAAAGGCTGAAGAGCGACGGAACAATGAAGCTCTGGCTGTAGGTGCCCCGGAGGGTGACCTGTTCGTCATGGGGTTGCCAGCGAACGCCGACCTTGGGAACTGCCGAGTTGTGGACGATGTTCTCAAGGGAAGTATCGGTGAGGTTGGGAGCCTCCACCCGTTCGATACGTCCCGAGGCATTGATTTCAAACTTGTACAGAGCGGGAATCCCCATGGAAGGGCTGGTCACCGGAATGTTGGCCTCGGCAAAACCGGCGGCGCGATGACGTGAACCGCCACCAAAGGAATTCTGGGCGTTGTAGCCAAGAAGATTTCCGCTGGTGGTCAGGTCGTCGTATTGGTTTTCGATGCTTTCATCCAAATATTGACCACCCAAGGCGAGGGTTACTGCACCGGCAGGCAGTTCGAAGACTTCGCCGCTGACCGAACCATTGATGGTGTAGAGTTCCGACGAGCCCGATTGGAAACCGGAGGCGAGGATCGCATGCAGGGTCCGGGAGTCGTTGGAGCCGGGAAGCCCGAAGGGATTGTAAATGGGCAGGTGATTACCCTGCGAATCCGTCAACTGGCTGAGGGTGCTGGAGCCATTCCACGGAGCCAGTGCCTTGTTCAACGGAACCGCACTGGCACTCAGGAGGGACTGATTCTGGGTCGAGCGATTGTAGTCGATGTTGACGTCATAGTGATACTTGCCCTCGACCACATCACCCTTCAGCCCGCCCACAAGGTGGATAAAGTCGGTATTGGCCTCGAACTGGCGATTGCCGGTTTCGATCAGTCGCTGGCGCACTTGGGGAGAAGCGGAACCGGTTTGCCCTGTATCGGTATTTCGACCCAGATCGATTCCGAAGGGGTTATAAGGGTTGTTGGCGGGAACGAATAGATTCGCGCCGCCAAGATTGGGCAATGGTGCCGGAGCCAACTGGCCCAAACTATCATTTTGGGTGTAGAGGAACTGGGCGTAGAGAACCGCCTTCTCGTCATAGAGATTCCGCTCCAGATTGCTCAGGAAGTTGCGGCGATCCTGGCGTTGAATCGAGATGGTATTGAGGTCGGTGGTGTTGAAGATCGTGGCCACTCCCCCCAGAGCCTGACTGGTAGGTGTGGAATTGATGGGAATATACGGCGCATAGCCCAATTGGGTCTTGGCATAAGCATTGTAAGCCGCCAGAGAGGCAAACGTCTGCCCGGGGAAGACCGGGGGCGTCGTCACCGATGCGTTGTAACCGGGAGCCCCCTTGGCCAGAGAAGATCCCGCCAGAACAAAGCCTCCGACTCGACCAGGGTAGTTGCCGCTGAAATAGCCTGGTGCATTCAGGCCATTGGCTTCCAGTTGGGTTGCAGAGAGACTGCCCACCGAGCGGTCCTTGGTGTAGAGCGGGTCCGCACCATAATAGTTCAAACCGACCGTCAGGCGCGTTTTCTCATCGGCATAACCATAGTTCGCATGCGCCTTGTATTCGCTGAACGAACCCTTGCCCGTGGCAAACCCATACCGGCCACCCACGTCGAACCCATTGAAATTCTTCTTGGTGATGATGTTGACCACACCACCGATGGCGTCAGAGCCATAGGTCGTCGATGCCCCGTCTTTGAGGATTTCAATCCGCTCGATCATCGAGACCGGCAACGTGTTGACGTCCACGGCCGAGCCGTTGCTGAAGGACGAATTCACCAGGCGCTGGCCATCCAGAAGCACCAGAGTGGGCAGATTGCGAATCGAGACATTCGCTTCACCGTAACCGCCGTTGTTGACCGTCTGGCCAATGTTGCCGTTGCCGGAGAATGAGGCATCCAACGACTTCAAGACCTCAAGCACACTTTGCTCACCCGTCTTTTGAATCTCCTCCGCTGTTACCGTATTGATCGGTTCCAGTGAGATGGTGTCAGCCGTCGGAATCAACGATCCCGTCACGACCGTCTTGGTGAATTCCTTGGGGGCATTGGTTTCGCCGGTTTGGGCGATGACTGAAGAACTCGAGAGCAATTGTGCTCCCAATCCCGCGAGAAGCGCGCTCCGGAAAAAATCGGCGCGGCGCAGTTGGCTGGCTGAATAGTTCATGATTTAGAGCTAAGAACGGCCCCGGTTGGGAAGGCAGCCGTCGTTTCCTGCCGTATAAAGCCGTGAAACAACGAGGTGACAAGTAGGAAATCACGGATGCCCCTTGTAACAAATCGCCATCTTCCGTGTCTTTTCCGCGTGGGTTGGCTCTTGCCGCCTTCGCTAAATATTAGGTAAATACCTTACTATTAAGTACTTAGGATAATGACAATTTGAAGGCAAATCCGCGATCGGAAGAGATTTGTGTCCCGAAACGAAATTTAAATGGATTCACGGTTTCACTCACTGGCGGTTTAATTCTCCACACCGGTCGTGGGCGCATTGGGAAACGATCCGCGTCCATTTTGGGGCTCCACAACGCACGGTTTCCAATAGACCACGGGTAAACCTTAGCTTCCCACCTCTGCTGCTCAGGGCTGGTGTCGCGTTTACGCGCTGCATTTAGAATGGGAGAGGTCATGATCCCTGCAATGATGAGGGACTTGCGGGAGCGCGTCCCTCCGTTGGATGTCCCTCCTTCGGAGTGACTTGCGTCGGAATGGGCATCCCGCCATTGCGGGACAAGTCCCCCTTCCGATTTCGACCGCCTTCGCTGGCCCACGACCTCGCCCGTTATTCCTTTCCCTACTTCCCGGTCGCAGCCTTGGTCTCGATCCAACGGGCAAAGAGCCAAAGCAAATCCGCGAGGCGGTTCAGGTAAATGATGATTTCGGCATTTTCCAACTGTCCGGCCTCATGGAGCGACACCACCCGTCGCTCGGCTCGTCGACAAATGGTTCGGGCCAGGTCCAAAGGCGCGGCGACAGCGACATCCCCGGGGGTGGCCCAGCCCTTGAATGAAACGTGCTGTGCCTCGATCATCGTCACCCACTCGTCCAATTTCCCGGTCATCGTCGGCTGGACCAGGTGGAAGCCATCTTTGACATACCTCGGCAGGTCATCCACAGCCGTGGCCAGTTCCCCCATCAAAACGACCAAATCCTTTTGAATGGTCAGCAGTGGTTCGGCGACATCGGCTCCCGGACCGGCCGCCCGGGCCATCCCGATCGCGGCGTTGAGTTCGTCCACGGTTCCATAGGCCTCAACTCGAGGATGGGCCTTGGACACCCTGCGGTTATACATCAGTCCTGTGGTTCCCGAATCCCCGGTGCGCGTGGCAATGCTCATGAGGCAGGGAGGGTGGAACAAATGCCACCCGGCGCAAGCGGAAGCCGTCCCGGACGGAAATCGGCTTGCCGTCCGGCATGGAAAAAGGCAGTTACCACGGAGCACTTCCACCGCATATGACCGCCACCTCCAATCTATTCCCGAAACTCCATAATGCCATGTGGCCCGGCCTCGTGGGCAAAGGAAGCCCGGGTGCCGAGCCCTTCATCGACTTTGATACGATGCTTCAACTGACCGCCAAGGCGGAGGTCAACGGGGTGAAATTTGACGGCGTCGACTTGTTTCTGTACGAACCACACATCTCCATCGATTTGGACGACGACGGCATCCAACGGTTGGCCGAAAAGATTCAAAGCCATGGTTTCTCCGTCGGCTCGGTGGTGGCCCCCGTCTGGTTCGACGGTTCCGCCATGGGGAATGAAACCCAGCGGGCCAACTGGGTCGGGGCCGTCCGCAAAGCCTCCCGCATCGCTCAGAAACTTCGCTCCCTCGGCGTTCGCCCCTACGGAGTGGTCCGGATCGACTCGGCGGCCTCGGTTCACGACTGGGCGACAGACCCCGAGGGCAACACCCGCCGGATTGCCGAAACCTTCAAGGAAGGTGCCCGGGTGGCCCAGGATCACGGCGAAAAACTCGCCGCCGAAGGCGAAATCTGCTGGGGAGCCATGCACTCGTGGAAGTGGATGGTCCAACTGCTGGAACGGGTGGGGATGCCCGGCGTGGTCGGATTTCAGGCGGACATGGCTCATACCCTCCTCTACGTCCTGGGTGAAAACGCTCCGGAACACCGCATTGTTCCGACCGAATTCCATTGGGAACCCGCTGTTTTTCATGAGGCGATGCGTACCATGACGGCCGCCCTCCGCCCGTGGATGATCGACTTCCACGTCGCGCAGAATGACGCCACGGTCAAAGGCTCGGGGACCCACGACAAAACCGGACGCCACTGCCCGGTGACCGACCCCTTTGGCAAACTGAACGTGCCACGGGATTCCGGGTACTGGCTCCGTGACGACTCGGGTAAAGTCACCCGGGCGGTACAGCATATCTGCTGGGACGGTTGCATGTTCCCCAACGAAATGCTGATGCGGCAGGACACCTGGAACAACATTCTCGCCGCCATGATTCAGGTTCGGGAAAACCACGGCTGGAATGCAGTCTAGGCCGAAACGAACCCTACCCATCTCAGATAACGCCTCATTCATTTCATTATGGCAAAAAAACCCATTCGTATCGGTTTGATTGGCTACGGCTTCATGGGCCGGGCCCACTCCAATGCTTACGCCAAAGTAGGGCACTTCTTTGATTCCCAGCACGAACTCGTCCTTCAGGCCGTCTGCGCCCGCGATGAGGTCAAGGTCAAGGAATTCGCCGCCCGTTGGGGCTACCAATCGGTCGAGACCGACTGGCGCAAATTGATCGCCCGACCGGACATCGATCTCATCGACATCGCGGTTCCGAATAATCTTCACGCCGAAATCGCGCTGGCTGCCGCCAAAGCCGGGAAAATGATCCTGTGCGAAAAGCCGCTGGCCATGAATCCATTGGAAGCGGAAAAGATGGTCGAGGCCATCGAGGCGGCCAAGGTCCCCAACATGGTCTGGTACAACTACCGCCGATGCCCGGCGGTCACCCTGGCCAAACAGTTGATCGACGAAGGCCGACTCGGACGCATCTTCCATTACCGGGCAAAATTCCTTCAGGACTGGACCATCAATCCGGAGTTGCCGCAGGGCGGCACCGCCCTCTGGCGTCTGGATGTCGCGGCCGCAGGCTCCGGCGTGACCGGCGACCTTCTGGCCCATTGCATCGACACCGCCCTCTGGCTGAACGGCCCCATCCATTCGGTCACGGCCATGACCGAAACCTTCATCAAGGAACGGAAGCACAACGAAAGTGGCAAGGTCCAAAAGGTGGGCATTGACGATGCCTGCGCCTTCCTGGCCCGGTTTGAAAACGGCTCCCTGGCGACCTTCGAATCAACCCGGTATGCCCGCGGCCACAAGGCACTCTACACCTTTGAAATCAATGGCGAAAACGCCTCGATTGCCTGGGACCTCCACGATCTCCACCGCCTGCAATACTTCGATCACCGCGATCAGGGCGTCGTTCGCGCCTGGCGAAACATCCATGTCAGCGATGGCGATCAGCCCTATCTGAAAAATTGGTGGGTGCCCGGCCTGCAAATTGGTTACGAGCACAGCTTTGTTCATCAAGTCGCCGATTTCCTCAAGGGACTCGACACGGGCGTCCCCGCCCGCCCCAACTTCCGCGACGGCCTCGCCACCGATTATGTGGTCGATGCCGTTCTCAAGTCGGCCCAGTCACAGCACTGGGTGGACGTCCAGCATCCCGCCTGATGCCCCGGACTCCGGCAGAAATCGCGATCATTGTGCCGATGTACAATGAATCGGCCAATGTTGCTCCCATGGTGGAGGAGGTCGGCAAAGCTTTCTCCAAGTCGAACCGGCCTTGGGAACTGGTGCTGGTGGATGACGCCAGCACGGACGACACCTGGGAGCATATCCTGGCCGCACATCGGGCCGATCCCCGGGTCCGAGGCCTTCGTCACACCCGCAATCAAGGCCAAAGTGCTGCGGTGTGGACCGGCATTACCGGCACAGTCACCCCCATCCTCTGCACCCTTGATGGAGATTTGCAGAACGATCCGGCTGATCTGCCCCGGATGGTCGCGATGCTCGAATCCCTCGATTTTGTCTGCGGCCACCGACAAAACCGGCAGGATACCTGGGTTCGAAAAGTCTCCTCCCGAATCGCCCGAATCGCTCGGAAGTCGGCACTTGGGTATGACTTCGCCGACACCGGCTGCGCCCTGCGTGCCTTCAAAAGAACGGCCTTGAGCGGAGTCTTTCCCTTCAACGGCCTGCACCGATTCCTCCCCATTCTGGTGGCGGGAAATGGAAGCCGGTGTCGGGAAATTCCCGTGCATCATCGGCCCCGGGTGGCCGGGGTCAGTAAGTATGGGGTTTGGAATCGGTTGGGACGGGGCATTTTCGACCTGATCGGTGTTGCCTGGTACCAGAGACGACGTCTCCGGTCCGCTCCCGTCGAGTCCACCCCTGCCATCGATTGATTCGACAAGGGGGTGAAAACCCCAGTCTCTCTGTCGGAGCTGCAACCAAAGTTCTCTGGCGGTGTTGCATAAACGACCTAACTATTGATCGGTCAAAATTGTCATTGCTGCCATGAAAACCGGAAGCCCTTCGACCCGCGCCGCCTTGCGTGCCGGATTCACGCTGATCGAAATCATGATCGTGGTCATGATCATTGGCCTTCTCGCCATGATCGCCATGCCTGCCATCACTGGCTCCATGAATACGTCGCGGTTCACCGCTATTCTCAATAACTTGAAGGTAATTGACAACCAGAAGGCTCTCTGGAGTGCCGACCACAAGGCTGGCGATGGCAAGGAACCGACCGAAGCCGACCTGGCCCCCTATTTCAACAACGGCAAATTCCCTGCCTTGGTGATGGGAGAGCACTACAACATCAATCCCGTCGGTACCCCTCCCACAGCGACGATTCCCTCTAGGCTGAAGATGCCCAAGATGACCATTGAGGCCGGCGGGACCATTGAATTGCCCGACAAGTAAGGTCAGGGTGCCGATTTCGACCACTCAAAATCCCCGTGGTCCACAGACCAATCGTTGCCAAAAAATCCCGCGGTGACGATGCCCGCGTTTCCTCTCTGGAGGAATTCCCGTCCAACAATCAGGCAATCCGGGTATCCCGGACCGGCCATGAAATAGGGCAGCCGGTTCAGCAGGCGCATTCCCTCGATTCCGGACCCGGCGACGACCGCCACACACGCGATGTCGGAGTCCCGCCGCGGTTGGATGAACAGCCCACCCAAATCCTCGCGGTGAAGCGTACGACCACCGACCGTGGCCAGGTTGCGTCCAATCTGAACCGGGCTTTGGGAGAGCAGCAGCGACCAGGCCGAGTTCATTTCCCGGTGGCCATAGAGCACGACGCCCCGGTCCGGATAAGCGGTCAGAGTAAACTCGTCATCGGAGATCACTGTGAGGGACCCGTTGCCCCGATACCAAAAGGCCTCGGAATCAAAGCGAGCCTTGGCCAACGCCCACGCATTCTCTTCCGGCGTCCCGTGGGTGCCATAGACCAGTACCAGGTGATGGCGAAACGCCTCTTTGAACGGACCGTTTCGACGGGGATTTTTTTGTACCGCCGAATCCGGCATGGATAACCGCCATTGCCCGCCGGCTTTCTCCAACCAAAGTGGTCGATGCCACTCGCGAGGTGCACCCGGAATCATTTCCGCTGACGAACGTACCGTCACCATCGATGGTTCCAGGTTGGTCAGCGCCTGACCGTCGAGTTGAACGGTCAATTTCTCACCCCAGACCTCGGTCTCCAAGGCCATCCGGGCCACGTTTCGGGTGGAGCCCGTCACACGCCGCTGTCCGGGATCCCACTGAAGATCGATCTCACTAGGGACGAGGGCTTTTTCCTGAGACTCGATCGCCGCCCAATGCGAGCGGGAGGACACCCCGGGGTTGACGGTGACAAAACGAACCCGTCGAACCTCCGAATCGGAGGGAATGCGATGCCGGGCGAAGTAGTCGAACATGGGTGCCCAATCCACGCAATCGGCTCCCGGTTCATCGGACTTGTCCCACCAATGGCCGGCACCCGGCTCGTTGTGACCATCCACATCCCGGTGAAACGTTCCGAGGACTTCCCGCATCCGATTGGCTTCGCTGATCGGCACATTGTCATCGGCATCGCCATGGATGATGTAAATGCCCTGATGCAGATAGTTGGTGGCCATCAATAGGGTGTCGCTGGAGGCTGCCGATCTTCGCAGGATGGCCTCGACCGACGTGGCATTGGTCATGGGATCCGAGCCGCCATACGAAAAAAAGCTGATCCATCCCGCGCTGGGACCGATGGCGGCAAACTGATCGGGAAAGGTGGCTCCAAAGTTCCAAGTCCCATGCCCTCCCATCGAGTGGCCGGTCAAGTAAATGCGTGACGGGTCCGGATTGAATTCACGCCGGGCGAGCTCCAGAACCTCCAAAGCGTCCAGTCGACTCCAATCCTCCCAATCGAAAGCGTAGGGTCGCCGATTGGTTGGGCTGACCACCGTTCCCCAGGATTTGGGTGCATAGGCTTCCGCCTGGCTAAGGCCTTCCACGCTGGCACCGTGGAAGGAGAGAAAAAGGGCGGAATGCTGGACATTTCCGCGGGTCGAGGACGGTTGGACCGCAAAATACTGCACACTGTCGTCGATTTCGCTGACGAAGGTGCGTTTGTACGTCTGCCCCGGCTTTCGAACCCTCAACGCGACCGTCTGGGTGTCCACGGGTTCGTTTTCCGTGAGGAGTCGAAGCTCAACCGGCGTTGTCTCGCCCTCGGGTTTTCCCTGTCCGGTCACCTGAAATCCCGCTTTAAAAACACCCAACGGTGGGATGGCGGGAACCGGTGTGCGCGTCGACCAGCGGGACCAAACCGCTTCCAAGGTCAGATTCCGGGCCCAGTTGGTGGTGGAATTGATTAGCACCACGGCGGCATGGGTATCGACCGATTCGTTGCTCAGCAGATCAGGTGTCGTTCGATCTCCCGCCGTGATCTCCATCGGACTTCGAGGAGCCCGGAGACGGACTCGCAATCGTCCGCGCCCGGTGGCAAACAGCAGTTGATTGGTGCCCTTGTGGAGGAGCATCGGCGTCTCAACATAGCCGTATTGATACAAATCCCCGGCGCGCGGCTCCCCATTGACATAGCTCATGGTCTGACCACTCGCGTTGAGCACCACGATGCGGGGTTCGGGCACCTCGATGGTCATCAAGGCCCAACCGCCGCGCATGGCGGGAGCTTCAAACCAACCCGAAGCATCGGCGACCGCATTGGTCCATGAACGATGTTCGCCTGAAGGAAGCGTCCACGATTCGCCCTCCTGTGGGAGTCGCCACGTCCCGGCGGCCAGACGGGATTCCACCGCATCGGTGAACAAGGTATTCCGTCCGAACTTGGTTCCGGTATCCAGGACCAGTGCCCGGTTCACCACCAGTTCGGTGGAAGTTGACGGCAACTCCGTGGCGTACATGACACCCGGAGCCAAAAGCGCCAGTGTCCAAATCCAGAGCCGGTCCGGCGAAAAACGAGTCACGTGGGTCACTATCCGCTGTTGGACGTTGACGGGCAATGGGTATCGAATCTCGCAGAGGTGGGTTCCAAAGCTTTTCTTGGAGGTGGGACGTGTCCATGCTTCTGCCGTGCTCACCCTTCGCCTCCCCCCCCTCTGGTGGCTGCTCACCCGCTGGATAACACTGGCGGTCCTGACCGGAACCTTGCCCTCCTGGTCCCAATCCACTCAGGCACCCGACGGCATCGTCACGTTCCGTGCCGATTCCGCCCGGATTCTGCTACCTGCGGCGGTTCTGAAGGTGGGAACCGATAAGGCCTCCACCCTGAACCTGTCCGGCAGCCCAGAGCCTTCAGCCACCTGGGAATTCAAACCAACCCGATGGGGCCATTACTCGGTGGAAATGGATGTAGCGGGTGCGCCACCGACCGGCGCGGAATTGGAGCTCCAGGTGGGCGGACAGACAGTTCGTTCGACCTTCAAACCGGGAGCGAAACCGTCCGAAAACCAAGCGATATCGCTGGGGACATTCTATCTGGAAAAAGAGGCACCCACCCGCCTGGACATGCGGCTGGTCGGTCCCGCCAACGTTCCTCCCGTCGCCTTGAAAGCCGTTCGCTTCGTTCCCACTGCTGAAGGGCTTGTACCGCCTCCTTCTTCCGACGGCGTCATTACTCTCCCGTCGGGAGCTGCCACCGCCCATTCCGTCACCATGCGCTACGAACCGTCAGCCGTGAAGAACTGCCTCGGGTATTGGGTGAACCCCTCGGATTGGGCCGACTGGCAGTTCCAGGTTGACCGCCCAGGCATTTACGAAGTTGAACTCTGGCAGGGATGCGGGAGAGGCCAGGGTGGCAGCGAGGTGAAGGTCCAGGTGGCGGACAAAACCTTTTCCTTTGTCGTCGAGGAAACCGGGCATTTTCAGAATTTTGTTCCCCGCCGTTTGGGCCGCGTCCAGTTCCGGCCCGCCGGCGCATTTAACTTGGCCATCCATCCCCAATCCAAAAAGGCCGCAGCCGTGATGGATGTCCGGCAGATTCGGCTCATTCCCGCCCCGACCGCCGTCGAGGCGGCCCCATCGGGACTTGCATTTGTGGGTGCCCAGCGGGTCGTGATTCTCGGAGACAGCATCACGTACGACGGGAAGTGGGTGGACTTTCTGGAAACCTGGCTGCGGACGACCTATCCGGATTCCCCCGCAGAAATCATCAATCTGGGTCTGCCTAGTGAAACCGCCTCGGGCCTTTCCGAGGCCGGACATGCGGGAGGGTCGTTTCCGCGTCCCGATGTTCATGAGCGCCTGGACCGTGTGTTGGAAAAGACCCACCCGGACCTGATCCTCGCCTGCTACGGGATGAACGATGGCATTTACTTTCCGCAGTCCGAGGAACGACTCAAAAAATTCCAGGACGGAATCCAGCGCCTGCACGAAAAGGCGGCTCACGTCGGTGTCCGGGTCATCCATCTGACGCCCGCCGTTTTTGATCCCGTTCCGTTGGCCGGACGCACCCTGCCCGCCGGACACGATGCCTACCCACAACCGTACGAGGGATATAACGAAGTGCTGGACCAATACGCCGCCTGGCTCGTCGGACAGCGCGCACAAGGGTGGCAGGTGATCGACATCCATTCGGCGGTCAACCAATTCCTGGCCCAACAGCGGCAAACGGAACCTAAGTTCATCGTTTCTCCCGATGGGGTCCACCCCAACGAGCAGGGTCACTGGCTGATGTCGCGCGAGGTCATTCGTGAATTGGGTGGTTCTGCGGAGGTCACCTCCCCTTCAAACGCATCCGCCCTTCCACAACCGATTCTCACTTTGGTGCGCCAGCGCCAGTCCATCTTGAAGGATGCCTGGTTGACGACCGTCGGGCATCAGCGACCAGGCATGAATCCTGGCAAGCCCCTGCCCGATGCCGAACAGGCCGCGAAAGAAATCACGGCCCAGCTCACGAAGCTCATCCGTCCGTAGCCTTCGCGTTCCTGGTAGTCGATGACTGTTTTATTGGGCACACGAAGGCACGAAAACACGAATTTAAACAGCCGATCACCGGGGCAATGGGTCACCCCATGGAGCTGAGCAACGGACTGATATTGGGAGGTCATTCAAGGAATTCTGCTTCCTTCGTGCCTTCGCGTCTTCGCGTGCCAGTATTCACGCCTCAACGTGTTTTATTTGGCACGCGAAGCCGCGAAGGCGCGAAGAAGAGAAGCCGATCCTTTCTGGGAACCAGGGCAATGGGTAACCCCTCGGAACATAGCACGGGACCGACGATCCGCTGTCATCCAGAAATCTTGCTTCCTTCGCGGCTTCGCGTCTTCGCGTGCAAAAATTCCCACCTCACCCCTTTGGTTGGGCACACGAAGGCATGAAGACACGAAGTTAAAAAAGCCGGTCACCGGGGCAATGGGTCACCCCATGGAGCTCAGCAACGGACTTATAATAGGAGGCCATTCAGGGATTCCTGTTTCCTTCGTGCCTACGTGTCTTCGTGTGCCAATCTTCCCGCCTCACCCCACCGACGGCGGCGGGGTCAAAATCGGCCCGAGCCGGCGGTCATACCCCCGTCAATCGCCAGGGCCGAACCGGTGACAAACGAGCTTTCGTCACTGGCCAGATAAAGCGCCGCAGCGGCAATTTCCTCCGGTCGCCCCATGCGCCCATTGGCCTGGGTGGAACACATCTCACGGTAGGCGGCCTCCCGGTCCGGATACTCCGCCAATCGTGCCTCCACGAACGGCGTTTCAACCCGCCCGGGGCACAGACAGTTGATGCGCACCCCGCTCCGGGCATGGTCCAGTGCGGCGCATCGGGTCAAACCGACCACAGCATGCTTGCTCACTGCGTAGGCCAGCCGGTCCTTGAGGCCCTCCAAACCCGCGGAAGACGCCATGTTGATGACAGAGCCGCGTCCACGGGCGATCATACCCGGCAGGAAGGCCTTGGTGACGTTGAAAATGCCCTTGAGATTGACCGACAGCACCCGATCCAGATCGGACGCACGGGTGGTCAACAGGGTGCCTACGTGTCCGATGCCGGCATTATTTACCAGGATGTCCAACGTCGGTAATTCACGGGCAAGCGCCTCGCATGCGACTTCATCCGTGACATCCAAGACCCGGAATTCCGCCTGTCCGCCCGCGGCCTTGATTTGTTGGACCGTTCGCAGGCCATGTTCGGCATGAACATCGACAACGACGACATGGGCCCCAGCCGACGCAAAGGTCGTGGCAATGGCGGCCCCAATCCCCGAACCGGCACCGGTGACCAAAGCTGTTTTTTGAGCAAGTGAGAACACGCCCGGGATTATCCAATGGCCCCGGCAACGTCGGCAACCGTTTAGCTCCTGATTTTGTTGGCGCGCCGGTCCGCCTTCCGCAAGCTCTGCCCGTGCTGACCGGGTTCAAGAGCGTCCATTTCGTCGGAATTTGTGGTACAGCGATGGCCAGTGTTGCCGTCGCCATGCAGGAGCGGGGATTTCTGGTGACCGGTTCGGACCAGAATGTCTACCCGCCGATGTCGACCTTCCTCGAGAGCCGTAACATCCCAGTCCAGAGCGGCTACCGCGAAGGCAATCTCGATCATCATCCGGACCTTGTGGTGATTGGCAATGCCATCTCGCGGGGGAATCCCGAGGCGGAAACCGTGCTCGACCGAAAGCTTCGCTATTGCTCGCTCCCGGAGGTGCTCAAGGAATGCTTCATCCGGGGCAAACGGTCCCTGGTGGTCACCGGAACACACGGAAAAACCACCACCACCTCACTGTTGACCTGGGTATTCGAACACGCCGGATTGAATCCGTCCTACCTGATTGGCGGCATCCCCACGAACCTGGGTCAGGGGGCGCGATTCACCGACTCGGATTGGTTCATTCTCGAAGGAGACGAATATGACACCGCCTTTTTCGACAAACGCAGCAAGTTCGTCCATTACTTGCCCGAGGTCGCCATTTTGAACAATCTGGAGTTCGACCATGCCGATATCTTTGCCAATCTCGGTGAAATTCAGACCTCGTTCCGGCGACTCCTCAATCTTGTGCCGCGCAATGGATTGGTTCTGGCCAACGGCGACGACGTCAATCTGACCCCGCTTCTCGACCTCCGCCACTGCCCGGTCAAGCGATTCGGGTTGGGCGACAACAATGACTCCCGGGCCACCGGTGTCAGCCTCGGTGCCACCGAATCCACTTTCCGTTCCGGGGATGAGCAATACACCCTTCCATTGGTCGGCGAACTCAATGTCCGGAACGCCCTGGCTGTAGTCGCCTGCGCCCGCCATTGCGGACTGACAGAACGACAAATCCAGGCGGCCTTTTCCACCTTCCTCGGCGTCCGACGCCGGATGGAGGTCCGTGGCGAAGTGGGCGGTGTCGCGGTGGTGGACGATTTTGGCCATCATCCCACCGCCATTCGTGAAACCCTGCGAGCGCTTCGCGTCAAGTTTTCCGGACGCCGCCTCTGGGCCGTCTTCGAGCCCCGCTCGAACACCACCCGCCGCAATGTATTTCAAGGAGAACTGGCCGACGCTCTGGAACGGGCCGACCGGGTCGTCGTCGCCGAAGTCGCCCGACTCGAACAATTGCGTCCCGAAGAGCGGCTGAACCCGGAACGACTGATGCAGGACTTGCGCCTGGCTGGGCGTCCGGCGGCCTACCTGTCCTCCGTCGAGGCCATCCTCGACCATCTGGGCGAGGAAGTCCGCCCCGGGGACGTGGTCTGCCTCTTCAGCAATGGCGGCTTCGGACACATCCACGAGCGCCTCCTCCAACGCTTGGAGGCTCGATGTGGAAGCGGCGTCCCGCCGCTTGTCGTCACCCCGTAACGCCGAAATTCAATCTTCCAAATAACAGTTTTTTCCCTCACGGGTCGATTCGTCTGCAACCTATTGAATCAAAGTCACATCGGTAGGGCGAGGCTCCTGCCGAGCTGCGGCGGTCCGTACCACGCCCGCCCCGCAAGTTATATCTAGCCTGACCCCGAGCACCACGGGTGGGCAGCTTCCAAATAACTGCGCATCTCCACCTCTGGACGAACGGGCGAGTTCGTGTGCGAGCGATGGTGGTCGAAATCGATATAACCGATATGGGAACTTGTCACGCAGTGGCAGGACGTCCCTCCGGACGCAAGTCCCTCCGAAGGAGGGACATCCAACGGACGTGCTCCCGTGAGTCCCAAATCAATGCAGGGACCATCACTTCTCCCTTCTTCAGTGCACTTCGGTGCCAAGAGGGCCTCGCTTCACCCCAAGCCACCCACCTCTCTTCGAGATTTTGTCCACCTTGAGGCCCAAGCGGCTGGAAGCCGCTTCCACTTTGATGCTCCTGTAGCCATTGCAACGCTCAATGTGGCAGCGACCTCCCGCTGCTTGCCCTCACGCATCGTCTGACTTGAGCCAGATTCCCACTTGCCACAGACTGCCGTCGCGATGCCCAACCGCCCACTACCACCTCCGGCCAGCCATTACCTGCTGGCAGCCCAGGGGTGGTTGGAATTGGGTGACGCGGAGTCGGCGGGCGAGGAATTGGCAGCCATTGGAGTGGAGCACCACGGACACCCCGACTTCATCGAAGTTTCGTGGCACCTCGAAGCCCGGCATCGAAACTGGGAACGGTGCATCGAGATGGCCGAACTCCTGATACGTGCCTCACCCGAACGAGTGGACGGCTGGATACACCTCTCCTTTGCGCTGCATGAGCTTCACCGGACCACCGAGGCCTTCGAGCAACTGCTGACGGTGGTGGACCGGTTTCCGAAGGTTTGGACCATTCCTTACAACCTCGCCTGCTATTGCGCCCAGGTGGGCCGACTGGACGAGGCCAAGGAATGGTATGAAAAAGCCGCAGCCCAGGACCGCGCAGCCGTCGAAAGTGCGTCCGAGGCGGACAGCGATCTGGACCCCATCCGAAGCTGGATTCTTTCAAAGAAACGGACACGGAAGGACGAACTGTGATGAGTGGCACTTAACTCACACGAAGAAACGCGAAGACACGAAGGGAGGCGGAAGAGTTGTCCACTACCGACGTTTGTTCAGGCTACTGGAGGAATTGCCTATCGACTTCTGGTCACCTCCTTTAAAGGGGGAAGTCAACGCATCGTCAACGGTCCTCAATTGTTCGTGTCTTCGCGTGTGAATCAAAATCCGGATTGGAACGCCTAATGGCACCCCATTAAGATCACCGAAACAAGGCGCTCGGCGCAAAGAACAGATGTCTGCCGAAAATAAGGCCACCAACAATTGCAGCCGTGATCGCTAACATCAGGACCGTTGCAGCGGACATATCTTTAATTTCGCCCGCTTTCTTGTTCCAATCCGGGCTAACCAGGTCGACAAGTTTTTCAACGGCTGAGTTGAAAAGTTCTGCAGAGATGACCGAGCCGATGCAAATCAACACAATGCACCATTCGACCAGGGATATTTGGAGGAATAGGCTGCATGCAATGACTAGCAACGCAACAGCCAAATGGATGCGACAGTTTCGTTGTTCCCTAAGGGCAAGGCTGAAACCCTGCCATGCATAGTGCAGGCTCTTAAGAAAATGAATCATACCATTAGAGTCTTACCTTTTTATTCTAGTTCAATTGCTTCAACTGTTCGACACGATTCCCCCGGGCTCCGACTCAAACATTCCGAGGCCGAAGGCAATCGGCGAGGGGACGGACTTGAATCCGGTCGTCCAGGGCGTAGGCCCGGGTGCCTGGATAAACCACCCAAAGTTCATCCAATTGAAGATCGGTCATCGCCACATGCATCGAGCGGGTGGCCGTGGGAGCGTCCGCCCGTTTAAATTCCACGCCAATGAGCCGTCCGTTCAACTGCATGAGGAGATCGAGTTCAGACCCACTATGAACGGTATAGAACCATGCCTGATCGGGTTGCTGTGCCTGAAGGATTTCTTCCAGCGCAAATCCTTCCCATGAAGCCCCCAGCTTGGGGTTGGTCAGCAATTCACCGATGGACGGAATGCCGCAAAGGGTGTGGAACAAACCCGAGTCACGGAAATAGATTTTGGGAGACTTGACCAGTCGCTTGCCCAAATTGGCCTGCCACGGCAGCAAGCGACGAATCATGTAGGTTTGTTCCAGCGCATCAAGATACGCCCGTGCCGTGTTGGGCGCTATCCCCAGCGACGCGGCAATTTCGCTGCCATTCCAGAGCTGAGCATGGTAATGAGCCACCATGGTCCAAAACCGGCCCATGAGCGCCGGCGAAAGACCAAAGCCCAAGGCCGCCAGATCGCGTTCCAAAAATGTTCGGATGAAATTCTTTCGCCACACCACACTGCCTTCTTCGTCAGCGGCCAGATAGGACCGCGGAAATCCACCCCTCAGCCAAAGGATATCCTGCGCCCCGGTGGGCAATTCGTTGAGATCAAATCCGCGTATCTCGATGATTTCGACTCGTCCCGCCAGCGATTCAGATGCCTGCCGGGAGAGATTTGGAGACGCACTGCCCAGGATCAGGAAGGTGGCGGGCTGCCCGGCCCGATCCGCCAACACTCGCAAGACTGGGAACAAGCCGGGTTGACGTTGGGCTTCATCGATCACCACCAGTCCCCGCAGACCCTGCAAGGCAGTCATGGGATTCTCCATGAGGTGAGCCACCACCGGGTCTTCGAGGTCAAAATACTGTAGATTCCCATCGGGCAACACCTGCCGGGCCAGGGTGGTTTTGCCGCATTGCCTTGGTCCCAGCAGGGCAACCACAGGATTGCGCCCCAGGGCCTTTTTCACCCGGGCGAGATAATGCCTGCGAACAACCATACTTGAAATATTGCAACGCCATTGCCGTTTTTCAAGTTTTGTTCCAAAAGCGGGCGCACTTTAGAAATAGTCCGACTTTGAGCGAAGTAGGCGACCCAAAATCTGCCTAAGCCTGGCTTCCCATTCTGGACGGTAGACTTTTCGCCTCGACTCCTACCTCGACAAGCTTCCGGCGGTGGCTCCTTTCAAGTCCATCTTTGACTCTCACGAAGAGAGATGGAAGAGGTATCCGCACTTGTCGTCGATTGCGGCAATCTCCGCCTATTCAGGGCAACCGTTTTCTCATCTCTTCCGGTGCACCACCCTTCAAAAGTGGCAGTAAACGCATCGCCCCAGGTTCTCAATCCTTCGTGTCTTTGCGTCTTCGTGTGAGTCATAATCCGGGTTTGAAGCCTCCCCGGCAGTGAAAAAAACCACCGGAACGAAGCCGAGTGGAAAACCCACGCTGGGGCCGAAGCTGCCGCTTCCACCGTCCTACGAAGTCCTCTGTGCGTCACCCACTGGAACATCAGCAGTCAATGGAACCTCCGGAGTCCGGAAACGAGCAGGACCCAATCGTTGGTTTGATGAGGAGGTGCGGTGATGACCAAATGGGTGCGGGTGGAATCGGTTCAAAAGTTCCAGCAACCGTCTTTGAAGTTGGTTCGGGCGGAATCCGAGAGAATCTTGGAATAGCCGGCGGGCAAATTGGTCGTAGGGAACCGAAGCGTCACCAAGTTCCCGAGCGCCAATTGCTTCTGCATCTCGTCCTCCCACATTTTCTGCAGACCTGCTTCGCTATTCGGATAAATCAAGATACCCGGGACGTATCCGATTTCTGCCCAGAGACCGCGACTGGGAGACCGGAAATGCGCCAAACGATTTTCAATCTCGGCCAAACGGGCAAGGGGATTGAGGCGAATCAACCAGAAGAGGACGACGAAGATCAACGTCAAAACCAATGCTCCGATGACGGTCGTGTTTGGGACCGCCACCGGCTTGGTGGGAGTTTCGCTAACAAGGGACATTGTGATCGGGAAAGGTGATGATCCCCGCAATGATTGGGGACTTGCAGGAGCGCGTCCCTCCGATTAAAGGGAGCGTCCTCCGGACGAAGGTGCTGGGATCGACCTCCAGTTTATTGGTGCGCCCGACAGGACTTGAACCTGTACGATGTTACTCACTAGAACCTGAATCTAGCGCGTCTGCCAATTCCGCCACGGGCGCGTCTCCGTGAACCAAGGGCTAAGGAGATACGACCCGCAGAGCCAGTCGACAAGCCGATTTTTTCGATTTTCCACCCGGTCCACTGGCTCGGCCACCCGTCATCCACCCCCAGCCTCCCCTTCCCTCTCCCCACTTCACCCGCCTTTTCCGACTCCGACATTGACCCGCAATTCCCATCCGCCGACTTTCCCGTCGGCTGGGCTGGGCTCTGGTCCAGCGGACGGCTTATGGGCTTCGCCCGTGCAGAGTGGGCACGGATTGGACCGTCGACGGTGCGGCACGA
>CAITXU010000285.1 GCA_903896505.1 uncultured Verrucomicrobiota bacterium
CTGACCGACAACGCCATGGGTAAACAGAGCCAGGTGGTCTTTGACGGTGGGATTGGACCATTGGTACAGGGTCAGGTGTCGCTTCGCCGTCGATGCCTTGGCACCGATGCTGGGGTCTACCAGTACTTTCCGCCACGGTCGTCGGACGGTCTTTTCCGTCTTGGCGTCCTGATACAGAAACCATTCGGCATCATCGCCTTTCATGGCTTTCCAGCCGGTGGCCTGACAGAACCGGTACACCTCCGAGGCCTTGAACCCCGAATCGATCATGCAGTTGGCCTTGGATACGCTCAGTTTCTCTCGGATTTCCTCCAGTTCCATGACCGTATTGCAGCGACCGTAGCTGATCAGCCGACTGGCCCCGCCCGGTCCGAAAGCCCGGCAGACCCAGAAGTAGTGCTCACCGCCCTTGGCCTGACGGTCAGCAGCCAGGAACCGGACCTTCTCCACTGCCCAGACATCACCGAAGTTGTAGTCGGCCTTCCGCTCAAAGATGTAGTCATCCCGGGTGACCAGCCATCGGTCGGTGTCCCACGACTCGCCCAAGGTCTCCGTGACGAAGGTGAACATTGCCTCGATGTCGCCGTCTGTCCGCATGGCGTCCATGGCAGCCAGGAACTCTTCGACCACCGACCGCCACTCGACCCAGTGGGGTAAAAGGGCATTCCAGGTGTAGCTAACCCGCGACCGCGGAGAATTGGTGTTAAGTGGGACAAACCTCCCATGGTTTTCGATCCAGCGGCGCTCAACAGGGGTGTCCTTGATTCCAAACCCGCAGCCGCTGCACTCATAGCGGATGGTGCCCGCCAATGCATCGAACCGCCATTTGCCACCTGGCTTAGTCGTTTCGTTGGTGTCCCACTTGAGCTGTTCGAACTTCAGCTGCTGAAGGTGATGGCAATGGGGGCATTCAAAATGCCAGTGGCGCTGGTCTCCCGCCCGAAAGGCGGTGTCCATCGCATCACCCTTGGTTCCCGGAGTGGAAATCAGGAACCGGCGCGAGTTCCAAAAGGACCGGGTTCGTTTGAGGACCATCTCCAACCGCCCGGGCGGGTAGTTCCGCACCTCGTCACAGAACAGCCACCGGATCGGCTTGGACTGAAGTCGGGCTTTGGACCCCGCCCAAGCGCAGTAGAACGCCATGCCGTCGAACGTGAAACCGGTCAGGGTTGGTTCGCCCATCCTTGCTTTGACAGGTCGGCAATTCTCAAACGTGGGCGTCAATCGGTCTCGGACAAAATCCCGGAGTTCGTCCTTGGTCGACGTCACCCAAAGACCCGGGCCAGGGTCTTCACTGATGGCCCAGCAGGCGCAGCAGATCACCGTTTGGGTCTTCGACGATTGCGCCGCGCACTGGACGGCGATGTCCCGGACGGCGTTGTTCGAGAAGTCCTCCATGACCGCCCGGACCCACGGTGAGGAGTCGGACCGCCAGCGCCCCGGCATGGGGGAGGATTCGTCAACCTGGACAAATTCCTCGCACCACTGCCACGGGGGCCGTCGGTCCGACGGTTTACAGGCCGCGCAAAAAGCTGTCGTCAGGGGATGATGTGTCGTCTCCACTCTATGGGTGGAACGTTCAGGGATACTCGATCGACAGCATAGGGACTCAAACCAATGACAACATTGACATAAAAACGGCAAATGTCCGGTTATTTACCCTGCTAGACCGGTATTTATTTGGCTTTTTGACCGAAATAGTTCAAAGTATGAACGAATGATTCATCGCGTCTCAATCGAGAATTTCTATTCCGTCTCCGAGAGGCAGTTAGTCGAGCTGGCGATTCCTGCTAACGCACCTGACCTGCCTAGTTTTCGCGCATCACGGTCGAATTCAGATAAACGGCTCCCGGTAGTCGTAGGTTTTTTCGGACCGAATGCCTCCGGAAAATCAACCGTACTCCGGGCCATTGTCGCCCTCGCTTGGTTTTCATCCTACAGTTTCAAATTGGAACCGACAGCGGCGGTACCTTTGTTCAATCCGTTTGCCCATCAAGATTGGTGGAATCTTCCCAGCAAGATTTCAGTGGATTTTGACTGTCAGATGGAAATTGGCGGAAAATCTTCGATCTTCCGCTATGAGCTGCATATCAC
>CAITXU010000286.1 GCA_903896505.1 uncultured Verrucomicrobiota bacterium
TCCCACATCAGCCCCAGCAGCCCATCAAACCATTCCCTCCGCTGCTCCGCAGGCCAGGAGGCCATCTCCGACCGCATCCGTTCCACCGCCTCCTCCCCATGAATCAATCCGTATCGCCTCAATAACTCCTCCTCGTCCGGCAACACCTCAGGACGGGAGGCCACCTCCACCAGCACATGGAAGTGATTGGACATGATGCAGTACGTGAGGATCCGCAACCCACAGAACCCGGCATAGGCCGTCATCCAATGCACAAACTGCTCCTTCTCATTCGCCTCGAAGATGAACCGCCGGTCCACCACCCGCGAAACACAGTGGTAATACCCACAGCCCTCCAGCTTCAACCGTGCCTGCCGCATAAATCACCTGTCCCTTTATATTTGAATACGTAAAAAGCCCGCATGGAGCGGGCTTGAGTTGCGATTACTTCGCGTCCTCGATCTTGGCAACCTGGATCTTGGAGGTGCCGTCCTCTTCTTTGACTTCGCCGGTCACGGTGATCTTCTTGGTGCCCGAGCAAAGGTTGTCGTGGTGATAGTCCTTGCTGACAGGGCCGACCAGCCAGTAGAGCTTGGTCTTGTCACCTTCTTTGACCTCCAAGACATTCTGGCACTTTTCAGCCTTCTTGAGGGCGCACTTGAGACACTTGCCTTCGCCGGTCATCGTGACCTCTTTCGCCGCGAAAGTGGTCGTCGAATAAGCGAGGGCCGCGATGATGGCCAATTTGAGAGTGGTTTTCATGATGGTTTTTGTGTACTTCAGAAACTTTCGTCAAACAAAGACCATCGGCCTTCTTTTGGCAAGTCTCGTTTTACCCGATGAGAATCGCAGGAGTTGTCATGGCTGGTGGGGAGTCAAAACGCATGGGACGCGACAAAGCGGCCATGATTCGCCTTGTGTCGCCAAACGAGCCATCTGGAAAAACCCAAACTTGGCTCGAACGCCAATTGAGGCTTCTTGAAGACTGCGGTTTTGAACCCCAAGCGGTCTCATGGAGTCGGGATCAACCACCCCCTTCCCTACCGTGCGGGGCGACGTTGATTCGGGACCGGGCTAAAAACGGGGGACCTTTGGTCGGCCTGGAAGCGGCATTGACTGAATCACCCACCTCGCTGGTGTTCATTCTCGCCGTCGACCTTCAGCGAATGAGCCCGGCCGTTGTAACGGAAATCCGGGCCAAGGCGCGAAGCGGATGCGGCGTTGTTCCCATGATCGGGGACCAACCGGAGCCACTCAGTGCCATTTATCCCTCGTCCGCTCTTCCCGAAATTCGGCGACGACTTCAACGACAGGAGTATTCCATGTGCAGACTTGTCGAGGTTGGTTTAGCCCGCGGGTGGCTTTCGCCGTGGTTAGTGCCCGCCGACTGTTCGCAAAACTTTGCCAATTGGAATCAGCCTTCGGACCTCGATTCCTGACTTGGCGCCTGTTGAGCGAGAAACAGGTCCAATTGGGGTGGCGGCCCCAGTTGTTGTAATTGAACCCGTTCACGACGAAATCGCTTGGGGGAAGTCGCTTGGGGTTCCTTCGCTGGCCCCCCTATAAGTTGCTGAACGTTGAGTTCGGCCTCTTCCAATACCCGCAGAATCTCCTTGGCTCGTTCGATGACTTCGCGTGGAACACCGGCAAGGCGGGCGACCTGAATGCCGTAGCTTTTGTCTGTGCCGCCGGGGAGCACTTTCCGCAGAAAAATAATCTGGTCGTTCCACTCACGGACCGCGACATGGAAATTTCGACAGCGCTTCAGCTTGTTGGCCAGTTCAGTCAACTCATGGTAGTGGGTGGCAAAGAGAGTTTTAGCTCCAACTTGATGGTGGAGGAACTCGACGATGCTCCACGCCAGACTCAAGCCATCAAACGTGCTGGTGCCACGTCCGATCTCATCCAAAATCACCAGACTATGACGGGTGGCAAGGTTGAGGATACCCGCCGTTTCGGTCATCTCGACCATGAAGGTGCTCTGGCCCCTGGAAAGGTCGTCGCTGGCCCCGATGCGCGTAAAAATCCGATCTACCCGGTCGATACGGGCAGAGGATGCCGAAACCCATGAGCCGACGTGGGCCAGAATGCACAGCAGGGCCACCTGTCGAATATAGGTGCTCTTCCCCGCCATGTTTGGGCCAGTGATCAACACAATCTGCTGTTCTTCCGGGTCCAGTAGGGTGTCGTTGGGGACGAATCTTTCCTCCAATTGCGCGCGTTCGATGGCCGGGTGCCGTCCGTCATGGACATCGAATCGTCCCTCGGTTCCAATTTCGGGCCGCACCCATCCGTGAAGGCGGGCCGTTTCTGCAAATGCCCCCAATACGTCGAGTTGAGCCAGTGCGGATGCCGTATTTTGGATGGCGAGAAGGTCCGCCATCACCCGTTCACGCAATTCGAGGAACAGTTGATATTCAAGTTTCGCCCCCCGTTCTTCAGCACCCAAAATTTTCGCCTCGGTCTCTTTAAGCTGGGGAGTGATAAACCGTTCTCCATTGGCGACGGTTTGTTTCCGAATGTAGTCGGACGGCACCTTTGCGAGGTTGGAACGAGTGACCTCAATGAAGTACCCAAAGACCGAGTTGAACCCAATTTTCAGGGATGGAATACCGGTGCGAGCGATCTCATCCTGCTGCAAGCGCGCAATCCAATCCTTTCCGCCCCTGGAGGCCATCCGCAATTCATCCAACTCCGGACTGTATCCATCGCGAATCATTCCCCCTTCCTTGACCGCAAGCGGAGGGTCCCCGGCCAAGGCCAAGTCGAGCTTATCGACCAATTCGGGCAAGGGCGAAAGAAGCCCCCCCAGGGATTCCAGCAACGGAGATGTCTCACGAGGGATCGCCGCCTTTTCGACCAGGGCGCGAATAGAGGGGACTCTTCGCAAGGCCTCGCGCAGCGCGACCAAATCCCGTGCATTACCCGAACCGAGGCTCAATCGGCTCAAGGTGCGTTCCAAATCACGGACCTCTGCCAGTGCCCCTCGAAATGACTCAAGACCGTCGGTTTGGGTAAGCCAGGCCGCCACCGCCCCCTGTCGAAGAAGAATGGAATCGACCGCCCCCAGCGGTTGGGTCAGCCAGTCCCTTAGTTTTCGTGCCCCCATCGGGGTCACTGTTCGATTGAGTGCCGAATACAAGGTCAGCGCCTTGGGAGAACTTGAAGCCAGAGGTTCAATGACCTCCAGATTCCGCAACGAAACCGAATCGAGGACCAGGAAATCGCCCACCTCATAATAAGCAATCCGGGTCAGGTGAGGAACGCTCCGCCGCAGGTGATGGATCAAGTAGTGAAGGACGCCCCCGGCCGCAGCCACAGCGGATGACCTTCCCTTGAGCCCGAATCCGTCGAGCGACGCGACTTGGAACTGATCCCGGAGAGTAAAAAAGGCCGTTTCAGCTTGAAACGTCCAGTCTTCATACCCGTTCAGCTGGGCATTGCATCCCGACAGTAACTCTTGAATGCTTGGAGCGTTGGCTGGGAAAATAACCTCGGCGGGCCTAAGTCGGTCCAATTCGGCCAAGACGTTACGCCCCGAATCGAGCTCCGTTACGCGAAATTCCCCGGTGGTCAAATCGACCACCGCGACCCCCCAATTCGTCCCGCCTCCAACGACCGCCGCCAAAAAATTATTTCGCTCGGCCGACAGCAACCGGTCATCGAAATGGGTTCCCGGAGACAAGATGGCCGTCACCTCCCGCTGGACCAGCTTTCCCGGCTTGGCCTCCTCCGTTTGATCGCAGATGGCCACCTTGCGTCCCGCCTTGAGAATCCGTCCAATGTAGGCGTTCGCGGCATGATAGGGTATCCCACACATGGGAATGCCCTGGCGCTGGGTCAATGCCACGTTGAGCAATTGGGCCCCCTCCTGGGCATCCTCAAAAAACAGTTCGTAGAAATCACCCAGTCGGTACAGCAACAGGGCATCTTTCGGCAGGGACGCCTTGATGCGCCTGTATTGGGCCATCATCGGAGTCAATTGAACCTCGGACATTTAGGGGAGAGAGAATAGTCGGCACCCTGGTCAATGGAAAGCATCGTTGCCCCGGACTGCGCCATGAACGCCGGACTCGCGACCGCACCGGGATATGCCTATGATTACCCCGTGAACGTCCATCTGGATCGCCGATCTCGCCGGTTACGGGCAACACCGGCCATACGTCAATTGGTACAAGAAATCGACCTGGCTCCACGCCAGCTCATTGCCCCGCTGTTCGTTCGGGAAGGGGGGGGGCCTCCGGTTGAGATCGGGTCCATGCCCGGAGTGGTGCGATACAGTGTGGCGGATCTGGTCAACGAATGTCGGCAACTGGCGGAATTGGGAATTCCCGCCGTGGCGTTGTTTCCCGTCACGGACCCTGCGGAGAAAGACCCCATCGGGCGCGAGGCATTGAACCCCGATTGCCTGGTTCTTCGCGCGGTTCGAGCCATCAAGTCAGCGGTCCCCGGACTCCTGGTGTTTACCGACCTTGCTTTGGACCCCTACACAACCCATGGCCACGACGGTCTCCTGACATCCGACGGTACCGATGTCGACAATGACGCCACGGTAGAGGTGCTGGCGCAAATGGCGATCTTGCACGGACGTACCGGAAGCGACTTTGTCGCACCCAGCGACATGATGGATGGTCGTGTCGGAGCCATCCGGCGGACCTTGGATGCCGCCGACCTGTCGAACGTCGGAATTCTGGCCTATTCTGCCAAATTTGCCTCCGCCTATTACGGACCCTTCCGTGAGGCCGTCGGAAGTGCGTCCGCGGCAGGAACTCGTTCTCTCGATAAACGAACCTATCAATTGAATCCGAGCAACCGACGCGAGGCCATTCAAGATGCCCTGCTCGATGAAGCGGAAGGTGCGGACATCCTGATGGTCAAACCGGCGGGTGCCTATCTGGACATTCTTTCAGAACTCCGACGCGCCACCCGGCTGCCCCTGGCAGCTTATCAAGTGAGCGGCGAGTACGCACAAATTCACGCTGCAGCCCGCCTCGGATGGCTGGATTATCGAAAGACGCGGGACGAATCTCTCATCGCCATTCGACGGGCCGGAGCCGACATGATCCTCACTTACTTTGCAAAAGAGATCGCAGACGAGCTTCGCACCTAAAGTTTTTATAGGCAGAAGTTACGCGAGGTAGTGCAGGGTCCGGTCCAAGGCCGGATCGTCGAAGGTTATCCCGCCCAGGTCCACACGACCCGGGTCCATGTCCACACCGATTTGACCGATGGGGTGACGACCGCCCGTGAAATACTGAACGGTCGAAAATCGGGCACTGGGACGACGACCCGCTGGATCGAGGATGGCCAGAGCGAGCACGTAACGCCCCTTGGGAAACGATGGAGGCAGTGAAAATTCACCCTGGATGCGAATCGGATCGGGTTCGATCCGGTAATGTTGGCCGTCGGCATCCCAGTCATCACCGGGTAGACATTGCCGCAGATCCGTTCCGCCGAAATCAGCCGCCCAGGTCACACTCCGGCTTTCCATATCCAACAGGCTCACTTCCAAAGGCCAATCCGAATAGAACGGTGTAGAGCCGAGGTTTCTAACTTGAAGACCGATCTGCACCGGTTTTCCCCGGGGCCATTGAGCTGGAAAAGTCACCTGATCGAGCTGGAATCGATAACCAAACGCTCGCTGGACTTCCTCCGCACCGACTCGGGTTGCGGGCAACTGTCGGGAATAGTCGGCCACCCATCCCAAATGATTGGCGTGTAGGCGTCGGATGGTATTGATGAGATGAGTCCGATGTCCGGCGTCAATAACGGTATCGTCCGGGTTCTTCCCGGGTTGTATCTGGTAGTGCCCCCAGTCATAGGCCACTTCCCCTCCAATCGGTGCTGTTTTCCACCGGGGACTGATCGCCTCAATGGCCACACCATGGGTTTTCATTTGGTCAACGTGAGCAAACGAGTCCCAATAGATACCGAAGTTGAAGCCCTGGAAATCCCACGGATGACGAACCATCACCGGTTTTCTCTTAAATGCCTGAGTAAAGGCCTGACCAAGAAGTCGCTGCATTTCATCCGAAACGTCGGGATCGTGATGCTCACCCCATTTCCCTATCAACCCCATTTGAACATAGGCAACTCGTGGATCCGTGTCCCAGCACGCCCCCAATCTGCCGACCAATCGCATCAGTCGATGGCGGAATTCAGCACTGGTGTAATCGCCCGACCGTAAGTCTGCCGGCCAGTATTTTTCGTTTTCCGCCGACCAATGCAGATAAACTCTTGGGATCACTTTGAGATTTGCCTCAGCCAATCCATGCCAGCTGTTGTGACAAAACTTCCGAATTCGGTCATCTCCATCCGATTCGGCGTTCTCGATCTGATTCCAACGGATGTACTGGCGAACGAGGGTCGCATAGTCGTGCTCGGAGGCCTTTGGACCCAACTCGGGCCGAAATCCCATCAGCGGATTTCGCAAAGCCAACCCATACTCGATCGGACGGACAACAACAGGATCGTCTGTTGCCCGGACCGCGGGCTTGGGGGCCGCCAATGGGACTGCCGATTTTCCAGCCCATCCCATCCAGGCACCCGTTGCCACAACGGAAGCAAACCGCCTCCGGCTCATCAAATGGGCGGAGGTTTTCATGCAATTTTATGGCTCCGACGCCCCCAAACCTCCCCACCGCCGCCAAATCCAGGCCCCACCCACCAAACCCAAGAAAGCGGCTGCCACCACATCGGAAAGGCGATGCGCCAGAAGGAAAATGCGCGAACACGCCACCAATATCGTCAACGCTAGGGCCAGGGCTCCCCAACGTCGCCGGGCAAGGATCAGGACACCCGCCGCACCGGCAACGGTCGAAGTATGTCCAGACGGGAACGCAGCGTAGTCATGTCGTCCGATTGTCCAGTGCCCCGCATGATAGGGGCCGTACCACCCCTGTTCGATTGCGGCACTGGGTCTCGCCCGCCCAATGATGCTCCGCAATAATGTTCCGGTCGCGCCGCAAAGGGCCGCCCCCACCAGCGCCATTCCGACCCATCGTCGATAGTCCTTTGGACCCCATCGGCGGACCGCAAAATAGGCCCCTCCCAGAAAAGCAATCACCGGCGGCCAATCCAGAAGTTTGCTGACCAATTCCGCAAAAAATCGGAGGCCGGGAGTGGAATTCGAACGGACCCAACGAATGACGTCTTCGTCGAAGTAAAACGCCGGCGCCAATAGAACGGCGGCCACAAGCAACATCCATCGGATGCTGTTGTCCCGCGCTTGTGGCTCAGCTGACGAAGGGATCTCCGGCGGTGGTTTCACCAATTCATTCAGCGGGGCAACAGACTCAGCCATGGCGGTAGCATGGAACCTGTCTTGAGGTCAGGCCAGTTTCAACTTCCGGCAACGAGTTGGGTACCACCCTTCCCTGCCCTTGAAACAGTCGTTATCGTTCCGGCAACCACCATGGGCTCGAACCGCTTCAATCGTCGCTCCTTTCTCCATACGCTGGGCACTGTTGGCCCCGCTAGCCTGGCGGGTTGCTTATGGAAACCATCAGGTGGGAATATCCTCGACACCCACACCCACTTCTACGACCCGCGACGTCCGGGAGGGGTCCCCTGGCCACCGGAAACAGACGCTATCCTGTATCGTCCTGTCTTGCCCCAGGAATATCGTCAACTCGTCGAACCCCTGGGTGTCAAAGGAACTGTGGTGGTCGAAGCCAGTTCGCGGATCGAAGACAACCAATGGGTGTTGGACCTCATCGCTCAAGAACCCATGCTGATTGGACTTATCGGAAACCTGCCGGTGGGTGAGTCCCGATTCGAGCCTGCATGGGAAAAATACCGAAAAAACCCAAAATTCCGGGGTATTCGAATCCATTCCACCCAGATAGCGGCCGCACTCCAACCCTCGCTGGCACTGGACCATCTGGTGGAAGTGGGCCGTGCCGGACTGACGCTGGATGTCTTGGTGGGTCCTGACCAACTGGGAGAGGTGGCGACCCTGGCGGACAAGCTCCAATCTGTCCGCATCGTGGTGGACCACTGCGCCAATGTGCCCATGGGGCGTGCACCTCATCCCAGCCCATGGGTATCCGGTTTGGCTGCCTGTCACTATGCACCGAATGTCTCCATGAAAGTCTCCGGGTTGGCCGAAGGAACCGGACGAAGTCAGGGGGACGCCCCCCGGGATATGGAGGTCTACCGCCCAATTATCGATACCCTGTGGCATGTCCTCGGCGAAGACCGGTTGATATTTGGCAGCAACTGGCCGGTGTCCACTCGTTTCGCCTCCTATCCGACGGTATTAGGAATTGTTCAAGATTTTTTTCGTGAAGTCGGCCCCACCGCCGCGCGAAAGTATTTTCACCGGAATGGCGAGCGGATTTACGGTGTTCGTCTGCCCACATAGCAGGCGACGCGGTGCCTGCTTAATAAGGCAACAATAGGCGATCCCTTGCGGCGCGAACGGCGGCGACCGCCCCGGCGGTGGTTGCTGCGGTGGCCGTCAAATGTCCCATCTTTCGCCCCACACGCGGAACGGCTTTGCCATAAAGATGGAGTTTGATGGACGGGTCTGACAAAGCCGCCGCCCAATTGGGAACCCCACCGGCGAGCTTCCAGATATCACCCAGCAAATTCGCCATGGCTGCTGGTGCTCGGAGGGCAGCCGAACCCAAAGGCAAACCACATACCGCCCGGAGTTGTTGCTCAAACTGACTGGTCGGGCAGGCGTCCATGGTCAGGTGCCCGGAGTTGTGGGTTCTCGGGGCCAGTTCATTCACCAAGAGCCCTCCCTGACGGGTCACAAACAGTTCGACGGTCAGCAACCCGACCACCCGCAGAGAATCCAGAATGCCTCGGGCCAACTCCATCGCCTCTCGATGCAATTGCGGCGGAATACCCGCCGGTGCAACCGTCACATCCAGAATGTGGTGCTCATGGGCGTTTTCAAAAACGGGAAAACCCTGGAAGCTTCCATCCAGCCCTCGGGCAGCCACAACACTGATCTCCCGTTCAAAGTCGACACAGGCTTCAAGAATTCCCTCCACTCCGTGGAGTTGTTCGAATGCGTTTGGCAACTCTTCAATCCTTGCAATCCGTTGCTGACCCTTTCCATCGTAGCCGAAGGTGGCCGTCTTCAGGATCGCCGGTAGACCCAGTTCACCCACAGCCTTTTGGAGCGATTCCAGCGATTCCACACTCCGGAACGGTGTCACGGGAAATCCATTCCGGGACAAGTACTCCTTTTCCCGAAGGCGATGCTGGGTGGTGTGAAGAATTCTCCCGTCCGGGCGGACCGGTACGATTTCAGCCGCCGCCTCGCTGGTGGCACTGGGAACGTTTTCGAATTCAAACGTCACCACTCGAACACCTCGCGCAAATTCCCGGACCCGGTCCAAATCCTCGTAAGGCGCCGCCACTTCTACATCGCCAATCTGACCCGCGGGGGAATCGGAGTCGGGTGAATAAATATGGACGCGATAGCCCAATTGCCGGGCCGCAATGGAAAACATCCGCCCCAATTGTCCACTGCCCAGCACACCGAGGGTCGCCCCCGGTAAAATGATTCGATTCGACATCCGGCAGCGAGACTACTCCTGTCCCAACGTGGAAGTGAAGCCACCACCTTCAGGTGGCCGGGATATGGGACAGTCCATTGAGGGAATGTCCCCGGGAAACGTCATTCCCTTACCACCGTCGTTTCATTGTCGCCTTCATCGGGCGCCCGTCCTGGCATCCAACCCACTGTGAATGCAGCCACTCCGAACAGGATGGACGAATACAGCAGGGCATGGCGATAGTCATTGACGCGCGAGAAGATGCCGAAATAGATGGTACCCCCAGCTGCTGCAAGCCTGCCAATATTATAACAGAATCCCGCACCCGTGGTCCTGAGCAAGACCGGGAAGAGGGGAGGCAACCACATGGTAAAGAGGGCAAAGACACCCTGCCAGACCCCGATCAGGATGAACCATCCGTAATTGGCTTCGAGACTCCAATCACTGCAGAAAGCCGCCACCAAGGTGGTCCCATAAGCCAGAAGCATTCCGAAGACCGCCTGGCGATAACCCATGGCCCGGGCCAATCCACCGGCCAAAAAGTTACCCACGACCGAACCCAGCATGAGCCAGGTCACTCCAATGACCACCACGTGGTTTTGTTCGCCAGCGGTCAAGCTGCGAACCTCCGGAAGGCTTCTCAAATGGGCTTGTTGCCAGAACATAAAGGTCCAGTGCCCGGTCAGGCCCAAAGCACAAAGCAACAGTGACGGCCACGTCACCCGTGCCACCGGTGTGCGGAATAAATCCCAAAAACTGGGGACCTGACTTCCAGTATCTGACGGGGAACCCGACAATGGATCGGATGTTCCATGACCAAGACGAGCCGCCTCCCACTCCTTGGTTTCCGGAACGGACCGCCGAATCCATAAAACAAGAGCTGCCGGTACAATCCCGACCACGAAGAGCCAATTGGGGGCCTGTTCTGCCATCAGGTATCCGGCAAAGCACGCCAGCAAGACACCTACATTGACGGCTGATTGCAACGCCGCCGCGATCCACGGCCGCCAGCTTTTCGGCCAGCTTTCAGATAGCAGCGATGCTCCAACCGCCCACTCGCCGCCAATGCCAAGGGCAGAAATAAAGCGAAACACAAGGAGATGCCACCATTGGGTTGACACCGCGCTCAACCCGGTAAAGGCAGCGTACGTCAGAATCGTCAGACAAAGTGTCCGGCTCCGCCCAATACGGTCCCCGATTCGTCCGAAAATCAGCCCTCCTAATGCCCAGCCTGCCAGAAATCCCGCGCTGATATAGGCCCCATGCAATGCCACCGATGGATCGCTGGAGGGGGCCTTGAGCAATAGCGCAACAAAAGGAGTCGCCACCAGCGTGTACAAATGCATGTCGAGGCCGTCGAACATCCATCCCAACCACGCGGCGAGCCCGGAACGACGTTGTTCGGACGTCAAGGCGCGCCAGACACGAACCGGCAGGAACTGAGACATGGTTATGTTTGGAGGAGACCCAAGCGATGGGGTGGGAAGCAAGCGCGAACATAAAAAACCCGCAGGATATGCAACTGCACGGTTTGCCATCCGAGACCGACGAAAGGTCAAATCTGAGACGGTTTCCCTTTGACACAGGGTGTTCACGCCTATAAATCTTCTCTGTCGCCCCCCCTAATCCAATTGACAGCCTATGACTGCGCTTCCTCGCATTTCTGAAACTGAATGGGAAATCATGCGCGTCGTTTGGTCGCGCAGCCCGATTTCTGCGGCTGAAATCATTGAGACCCTGGTTGCCCAGGATGCCACGTGGCATCCGGTCACTGCGAAGACTCTTTTGAACCGCTTGGTGAAGAAAGGCGTGCTGGGTTTTGACTTGGATGGTCGCTCGTACCTCTACCGTCCCCTGGTCCGGGAACGAGATTGCGTCAACGCGGTCAGTTCTTCATTCCTCGAGCGGGTATTTGGCGGCTCGTTGAACAGCATGGTCGCCCATTTTGTGGAACACAGAAAGTTGAGCCCGAAGCAGGTTCGGGAATTGCGTAAATTATTGGACGAGTAGCCTGGCAACGGCTCGGTTCTTGCTAAGTCGAAAGGACGTTATCCTTCGATGAACACGGGTCCGATTGCCGAATTTCTCAGACAATTGGGAGCAGCCTCCGTCCAGGCCTCCGGGTTGGCGATTGTCGTCTGGGTGGCATGTGCCATTTTGGGTCGTCACCTTTCTCCGCGATGGCGCTGCCTCCTGTGGAGTTTGGTCATCATCCGGCTGGCGTGGCCTTTCAGCATTCCCAGTGAAGTGAGCCTCTTCAACCTCTGGGGAATGCCCCGTCGATTCTCTCCTACGGATTGGTTGCCGTGCTATCTTCCTGAGGAGCTTTCGAATGCCGCCAACGCCTGCCTGAACCGGGACTGGGTCAGTTGGGTTTGGATGGCAATTTCTTTGTCTCTCCTTATGCGATTGGCGGCCACATGGTGCTTGAGCGTCCAGCTTCGACGGAATGCCCGCCCTGTCGACTCGTGGAGACTCAGGAAGCTACTGCGCGAATGCATGGAAACGGCCGACGTCAGGACCCCGGTTTCGCTTCTCGAGTCAGGTCACGTGTCCAGCCCATGCCTGGTCGGCTGGGCACACCCGTGCCTGTTGATACCCATCGGATTGGTTCAGGAACTCACCGAAAACGAAATGAAGCTCGTCTTCTTCCACGAACTGGCGCATTTGCGCCGACGAGACGTCGCCGTCAACTGGGTGCTTTCCGTCGTCCAGATATTCCATTGGTTCAACCCTTTGGTCTGGCTCGTCGCCCGGGAGCTCCGGACCGCCCGGGAAGAGGCCTGCGATGCGGCTGCCTTAGCAACAACTCCCGGGGCCAATCGGTCTTATGGTGAAACAATCTTAAAAATGCTGGTGCGTCCATCGCTTTCCCCGGAACGAGTGGAGTTCGTGCAATGGCCCGGAATGATGTCGATGGTGGAAAACCAAAGCTCCGCAATGGCCCAGTTGACGCAGCGCCTGCGCGCGATCTCCCGATTCCGTCCAGGCACCCGGACCTGGGTGGTGGGAGCCTGCACGTGGCTTGCGCTCGCTTGCATCGGACTGACCGATGCTGAACCCATCGCGACCCCGGACGGCCCCGACCCTTCAGAAGCACCCCCTCCAGCTGCAACGGCGTCCGGCGGACGCACTAAATATCAAACGAAGCACCGCGCATCGGAGACTCGTCAACTAAATGCTGAAAATTGATGGAGGACGCCTCCATTTCCACCGCCCGACTCAGGCGCATCCAAACCGCCTTGAGCTCCGGGGGACATCGGTCGTCCGAGAGGGCCGGAGAATCAAACAATGGGCCGTGAATGCACTGGATGACGTGGGCAAAAGTGATTTCGGATGGCGGTCTTGCCAATTGGTAGCCCCCCTCCTTTCCCCGGAGGCTCTTGACGATCCGTCCCGATTTCAAATCGATCAGGATTTGAACGAGGTAGCTGGCGGGGATTCCATTTTCCTCGGCAATGTTTTCCACCCGAGTCACCGACTCCACCCCGTACCGCCGCGCCAGGGAAAGAACCGCTCGGACGGCGTAGTCGCTCTTAACGGAAAGTTTCACAGCGCGGAACCGACGCAAACCTCAAGGGGCATAGTGAGGAGGCTTTTCCTTGGATTGGTGCAACCTCTCTTGTTCGGTTGACTCAATGACAGCGGTAACCGCCCCCAAAGTCTTCTGAAGCTTGGCCAGCGATTTCGCCTGTTCGATCATCACGCCATTGAGCTCGTCGGCCTGCCGCTCCAAGTGTGCCACATGCGCCTCCAACTGTTGCACCCTCTTGTCAAACTCTTCTCGGGTCATAACTCATCCTCCCGCTCAGCATAAAACAGCTGATGGGCGCGGGTATAGTCAGATTCCATCACAAAAACATGCGCCTCCCGGCCCAAATCGCCGTCATCCGGCAGCGTTGGGTCAACCCATCGGGACTCGGCCGATATCCCGTGCTGCCCCATCCATTCGACCAAAAGCTCCGTTTTGATGAATGGACCAGTAAAGAAATGGCGTTGACCAGGATTTCCCACGGCCTCCGGAACTCCCTCCGTCGGAAGAGGTGCTTGTTCACCGGTAGAGTTTGAATCGCTCACAGGATCGGGAGTTACGCCCGAAACCGGTCCAGTGTCGAGAATTCCGGCTGAGATACCGTCGAGGACAGGCCGGGAAAAGGAGGCGGTCCGACTGCCTGCCGACTTTCCAGTCACTCAGGTGCTGGTTGCGGTCTCGACGTCGGATGGAGTCGACGCCACTCTATCCAGGTGACGGGCATCGAATTGGAAGCCATCGAGTTCCAGCGCAACGGGAAATCTCTATTCCAGCCCTTAAGCCTCTCCGTTGGCCCGGGAGAATACCTCACGCTTGCCGGACCGAGCGGAGGTGGCAAAACCACTTTGCTTCGAATTGTTGCCGGGCTGGAGGTTCCTTATCGGGGAGGACGTTGCTTCAGAGATTCGTCGGATTTGAGATCGACACGTGGGAGCGTTTCCGGGGAAGCAACTCAAAGACGGCTTTTTTCCAGCGACACGGGGGAATGGATCAACGGTGCCCGTGACATCGCCATGGTCTTTCAAGGGGGCGGCCTTTATCCCCACCTCACCGTCCAGGAGAATCTGGAGTTCAGTCAGAGAATCCGGGGATTTCCCGCTGTCGAACGAAAATCGAAAGCTGAAAGGATGGCAGAGAGGTTGGGCGTTTTGGGATTGATGCATCGACTCCCGGAGCAACTGTCGGGAGGCGAATCGCAGCGGGTTGCCATCGGTCGGGCGCTGATGCAAGACCCCAAAATCCTGCTCCTGGACGAACCCCTGGCCAATCTGGACGGGCCACTCCGCGTCCAGCTCCGACGACTCATTCGAAAACTCCATCAGGAACAAAATCTGACCACGATTCATGTCACCCATGACCAGGAAGAGGCGCTTGCCCTCGGCGACCGTGTCGCCGTGCTTCATGAGGGACGATTCCAGCAGATTGACCGACCCGAAATTGTTTATCATCGGCCCATCAATCGATGGGTGGCTGGCTTCATTGGCTCGCCTCCGATGAACTTCTTTGTGGGTGAGCTGCGCGACAAAAGCTGTGGGAAAGCGTTTGCCTTCCGGTCCAACTCTTTAGGGGAAGTGACATTACCTCGTGCCGTAGTTCCAATGTTACCGGTTGGAACTCCCTGGGAGGTCGGCCTTCGACCAGAGTTTACTACAGTTGACGAGGAATCAGCATCCAGCCATACGGGTAATCAAATCGAGGCCGAACTGGAGCGGACGGAATTCACCGGGACCAACCTCTGGTGGCAGGTTCGATGCGGCTCGGAGACGTGGATGATCCGGGGACTCCCCCATACCAATGCCCTGAAGGGCAGCCGATGGCGCCTCCATCTGGATTGGGGTGCCGCCGTTTGGTTCCACCCAACCACGGGTGTCGCGGTGGCCTAGTGTCGTGTTTCCGAAATAGCTCGCAGTTTGTAGCGCCGAAAATCCATCGCGGCATGCTCCAAGCTGTTTCGGAAACACGATACTAGGCCAGTTCCTCCGCAGGATAGGTCCAGATTTCAGCCAGCGTTGGATGATAGTGGGGAACCGCAGCGAGTTGAGCCGCTGTCATCCGCTGGCTCATGGCCACAACGATTTCGTGGATGAGTTCCCCTCCCTGAGGTCCAACACAGGCGGCACCCAGAATTTCCCCGGTTTCCGCCGCCGTGATGAGCTTCACAAACCCGTGGCGGGCACCCAGGATCATCGACTTCCCGTGGTCGTTGAACGGATAAGTAGCGACACGGTAGGAAATGCCATGGGCACTCAAGGACCGTTCCGTCGAGCCGACCATGGCCACTTGCGGTTCGGTAAAAACAACGGAAACGAGGAGCCGATAGTCCATGGGGTACAACTTTCCCGGATGGACCAGGTTCCGGGCTCCTGTTTCCGCCTGCTGAATGGCAATGTGAACGATCTCGTGTGGTCCCGAGCAATCTCCGGCGGCGATGATGTGATGCTGGGAAGTTCGCTGGTAGGAGTCCGTATGGACGTGCCCGGATTTTTCCAGTTTTACTTTGGCAGCCTCCAATCCCAAGCCCGCCGTCGCAGGCACACGTCCAAGACCATTGAAAATCTCAGCCGATTCAACGGTCACCAAACTCCCCGCATGCCGGAACATCACGGCTTTTCCGTGGGCGGTCGCCTGGACTGAAGTGATCTCCGTGCCCGTGTAAATGGTCATTCCCTCATGCCGGAGTGCGGCTTCGAGCTCATGGGCCACGTCCACGTCAACATCCCGCAGGACATGAACCGATCGTTGAATCACGGTGACTCGTGTCCCCATCCGGTGGAAGAATTGAGCGAATTCCAAGGCCACCGGCCCTCCACCCAGCACGGTCAAGGACGAGGGAAGCTGCCGAAGGCTCAATGCAGTATCGCTAGTAAGATATCCCACCTCGTTGAGTTGAACCAACGGTGAAGGAGCCAGAATAGACCCGGTCGTGATGGCAAAATGACGACCGGTGAGACAACGTCCACCGCTCAATTCGACCGTATGGGAGTCGATGAATCGAGCGGTCTCCTGAAAAAACATGAATCGACCATCGGTCAACTGTCGGCGGCGATGGAAAGCAAAGTCCGCGATCAGTTCATCTTTTCGGGCGATCAAACGCTCAAAATCCAAGTCCACCCGTTGGGAATGAATACCCCAAATCCGGGCTTCCTCAATCGCCTGCCGCAATTCGGCCCCGTGGAGCAGGGCTTTGGTCGGCATACACCCCCTCAGGATGCAAAGGCCTCCAATGGCCGGGCTTCCCTCCACCACCGCGACCGTCCATCCCGCCGAATGAAAGGTACGTGCAGCCGCATAACCAGCGCTACCCCCACCAATCACGATGGCGTCAAAAGCATCCGTGTTCATTTCATGTCAAGGTTCCCGAATTCCGGACGTTCCGCATCAGACAGTGTCTGGAGCCTGCAACCGCGGAACCTCCCGCAGGTTGGACGAAAGCGGTTGGATTTCTTCCAACACCTCCTTTTCAGCTTTTCCAGTCAACCGCGTTAGCCGGTCCCCGGCTGGTCTTACTCGCTTCTCATAGCTTGAGACGGCTCCGTTGAACGCTTCCGATGCATCGTTCAGTCCTTTTCGAATGCGCTCAAAGTGGCCCAGGAAGGTTTGCACCCGTTCAAACAATTCGCGGGCTGCCTCCCCGATTTGTCGATTGTTGATGGATAATTCGTACTGTTGCCAGCTCACAGCGACGCTTCGAAGCAGGGCAATCAAGGAAGCCGGGGTTGCCAGTAACACCCGCTTTTCGGCCGCCCAAAGGATTAGTTCGGGGTCACCTTCCAGAGCGGCACTGAACAGCGATTCAGCCGGAAGAAACAGGACGACAAAATCCAACGCGTTGCTGAATGCTTTCGGATAGTTGCGACCGGCCAGGTCCTTGATGGTATCCTTGAGATTGCGGGCATGGGCTTCCAAGGCCGCCCGACGTTTCAACTCGTCAGCGGCCCCCAAGGCCTCCAGAAAGGCGAGGTCCGGGACTTTGGAATCGACCAGAATCACCCGATCACCAGGCAATCGGACGACCAAATCTGGTTTTCCGTCTCCTTCCTTCGTCTGCTCGGTAAAATCACAATGGGCGCTGAGACCGGCAGCCTCCACCACCCGGCGCAAGGTTTCCTCGCCCCAACGTCCCCGCGCCTGATTCGAGCTGAGCACCAACCGGAGGCGCTGAGTCTCGTTGGAAAGCGATTCGCTTTGCGTGGTCAACAACCGCAGTTGCTCCTGAACCTGACCCAGTGAGGTTTGTTGATGGGCTTCGGACTGTTGCAGTCGCTGTTGATACGAGCGCAGTTGCTCTTCCAGGGGCCGAACCAGCGCCTCAATTTTGGCCTCTCTTTGGGCCATATCCCCCTCAGCTAAGGCCTTGAATCCAGCAAACTTCTCACCGGCAAGGCGCAGGAACTCGGGATTGTTGGCCGACAAAGCCTCAGCGGCCAACCCCTTGAATTGATCCCGGAGAAGCGCGAGTGAACGTTCTCCTGCCTGCCGCAGCTCCGCGAGAGCGACATCGTGCTTTTCGCGCTGAGTCCGCACGCTTTCCTCGTGAAAGCGACGCTGCTCGGTCAAAAGCGTGTTCGCTTTTTCGACCTCCGCCCGCAAGGTGGCCCGGTCGGCCTCCAGAATTGAGGCCTGACTCCGCAAGGACGCCACCAGTTCCCGCCCCTGCCGCGCTTCTTCGGCTCGAACCTCCGCCATCTGCTCGGCGGCCAGTCTGCGTCCCTCCAGAGCCGCAGCCGAGGCCCGGGAGTCCGCCAATGCCTGACGCAGTTGACTCAACTCCGTTTCCTTCGAAGACAACTGACTCCTCAATTCCACTTCCATGCGGTCGTCGGGAGCCGCAGCCCGTCGAAGGAAGACAAGCCATGCAGCAATGGCACCGCCGATGGAAACCAAAACGGAGAGGGTCAGGAGGAGTTCTGTTCCTCCGAGAACCGCAACGATCGATGCGAAAACAATCATGAAATGTTCCAACTCGTGATCCCCGTGTTCAGAGCCAGGAAATGGGAAGTTAATCGCCACTGGGCCGACATGCACGCATATCGGGTCGGCAAGTTTCGAGTCACAATCTCGCAACGTGCTTTTGACAAAAGCCGCCCGCATCGACAACGTTCCGGCATCGGCTTCAACCCAGGCCGCTCTGTTCCTTACGCTGGACCATTGTTTCCGTCATGACAACCGTCTCCCCATCTCCGCGCCAAAAATCCGCCGCAGGCGCCGCCGTCACCATTTTGGTCATCCTTTCCGCGGCCATTTGCGTCCTCTGCGTCATCCAGTGGGTGGTCCAGTCAAAACTTCGGGAGCGCATTGAAGAGGAGAACAAGGCAAAGAATGTGGCCCTCGCTCGCGCATCCGAACAGGAGGCTCAAGCCAAGCGCTACAGCTTTGAAATCGAACGTCTCGACAAGGAAAGCAAAGGCAGTCAGGACCTCATTCGTTCCAACAAGTTCGAGCTGAGCGCCCTCAAACTCGAAGTCAACCGGCTCACGCACGACAACGAAAAGTTGACCAACTCGGTCGAAACCTACAAAGCCGCCTACGAAAAGGCCAACGCAGCCATTCTACAACAGAATGAGGCGGTCAAGACCCAGAATGCGGCCCTCAAAACGGTTGCAGAAGAACGCAATGCCCTGGCGGAGAAGTACAATAAACTGGCGGAGGACTACAACAAGGCGGTCACCGAGTTCAATAATCTGGTTGAACAGGTCAAGAAAGAGCGGGAAGCGGCAGCCCAGGCAGCTGAAAAGGAAAAGAAATAGTGGGCTCCGGACGGGGTGAAAACCCAACGCCGGTGAATGCAGCGTGACCAAATGGCGTCTTGACGGAGACAGCCCTGGTTCCAACATTTCCTGATGACACCGTCACAGCGACTCTTGGGTCTTACTGGCCCGTCCGAAATGGCTTCTCGCCGAACGTCGTCAATCATGATGCCATTTCCTTTGACATGCCATACGGCCCTTAAGATCGCGCTGTTGTGTTGCTCGCTGATGATGGGTCTGCGTGCCGTTCAGGCTGACGACGCGGCCCCCGTTCGCTCCATTTTCGCGGATTCGCGGTTGGAGTCCGCCATCCGGCAGCAGGTTTTTGCCAAGCGCTGGACTAATTCCCCGCTCACGGCAGAGGACGTCGTCCATGTGGCCACGGTGAATGCCAATGGGCAGGGAATCACCAACCTGTCCGGTTTGGAGTATTGCCGGGAACTGGCCTCGGCAGACCTTGCGGGAAATCAAATCACCGACCTCACACCCATTTCCGGACTGCGTCAGTTGCAGTACCTGAATCTCGCAACCAACCACATTCAGGAGCTGGCGCCCCTGGCCACCAACGGAGCCCTGCAATATCTCGAGCTTTCCCACAATCACGTCACTGATTTCAGTCCGCTCCACGGCCTGAGCAATCTCGCCAATCTGTACCTCGGCTACAATGCGGTCCGCAGCCTCGCACCAGCCACCAACTTTCACCGCTTGGTCTCGCTCTATCTGGATCACAACCAAATCACGAGTCTCGCCGGTTTGGAGCAGATTCCATCCGTCAACAGCTTCTCCGTGGCACACAACCGGATTGCCGACCTGACTCCGTTGCAGGCTTTGCAATCGCCGACATTCCTCTTTCTGGAGAACAATGATTTTCAGGAAATTGGCCCCCTCGACGCCTCACTGCGCAAAGACCTTGCGGGCCCAAAACGATTTTCTCCATTTGTGCATATCTACGTGGGCCATAATCCCTGGAGTTCGGCGAGCCGGGAGTTGATCAAGAAGGGCAAGGCTGACGGATTCAGATACCATGAGTGAATGGGCCCGGTTTTGACTCTCCGCCAAATAAACTTATATTCGCCTGACAAAATGAAAACCATTCATCGTCTAGCCACCACGCTCTTGCTTGCCATGTCCACCTTTGCCGCCACCCCTCTGCAGGAGATTCCCCTCAAGGATATTGATGGGAAACCGACCTCGCTGAAATCGTACTCGGGGAAAGTGGTTTTGGTCGTCAATGTGGCTTCAAAATGCGGGTTGACTCCCCAGTATGAAGCACTGGAAGGCATCTACAAAAAGTATCAAGGCAAGGGTCTGGTCGTGGTCGGTTTCCCCTGCAATGACTTTGCCGGGCAGGAACCGGGCACTGCCGACGAAATCAAGACCTTCTGCTCCACCAAGTACAATGTCACTTTCCCTTTGATGTCCAAGCTGCACGTCAAGGGTTCCGAACAACATCCTCTCTATGCCCATTTGACCGGCAAAGAGGCCAAATTCCCGGGCGACATCGAATGGAACTTCGGGAAGTTCCTGGTCGGGCGGAATGGCGAAGTGGTGGCCCGGTTCAGTCCCAAGACCAAACCTGATGACGCAGAAGTCGTTGCGGCCATCGAGGCGGCCCTCAAGGCCAAGTAAGACCGAATCCTTCAGGGTTTGGTTTGATTCGCGACTGGATCAAAAAGTGGCTGCGTGATGGTTCAAGACGATGACTTGGCCATCACGTTTCGGTAGAGCTGGAGGTATTGCTGGCTGACGGCGGTGGCACTTCGCTCGCGGACGCTTTGTCGAATCTGTTCCGGTGTTCCGAACATGGGTTTACCTTCTGCCAGCAGGCTCAACTGATGGGCAAGGTCCTCAGCGTCGTCGGTGCGAAAATGAACTCCCGAAACGCCACTTTTGACGAGGTCGACATTTCCTCCGCTGTCGGAGACAATCGCCGGAATTCCTCCAGCCAGCGCCTCCATCAACGAAACCGAACACGGTTCGTTGCGGGACAGAACCACATACCCATCGGATTCGGCCAAAACCGCCGGCACGTTGGTGGTGGGACCCGCAAGGACAAACTGCTGACCCAAGCCCGCATCCAAAATTTTTCGCCGCAAACTTGCGGCATAGGTTTGGGCTGGTGCGTCTGAAGTTGTAGGACCGTAGACGGTGAATTGAATCAGGTCTCTTACTGCTGGAGCCAGTCGAAGCAGGGCATCCGCGAAAATATCCCATCGCTTCCATGCGACCAGATTGCCGACACCGACAAGTCGGATGGGGCGATCCCGGGGTAGCTGGTTGGAAGGGCGAAGCGGCGCGTTGAAAAAAACATCACTGCAACAGGCGGAGATGAGTTCCACCCGACGGGGGCGAACCTCAACGCCATAGTGCGAGGCCATGGCCGGAGTCAAAAAGACCCATCGAACCCGCCCCCACCGACTCGCCATCCGATACATCCCGACTCGCTGGGCATAGGTGTGGCTCGTAAAAACACACCGACGATTTCCCGCGGCGGCGAGCAGCAAAACGAGAGGAAATGAACCGCGGGTATGTCCGTGGACGATATCGAACGACTCGTCGTTCAACAATTGTCGCAAACCTCCAAAAGAGCGAAAAGCCTGCCATAGAAGACGCCCATGGGATGCATCTTCGTCCGTTGCCGCAGAACTCCGTCGAAACTCCAAGGAGGGCTTCCGTTTTTCAACAAAAGCCTGGTTGACCCAGACCGCATGCTGACAAAGACCTTCAGTGGCAGTCTGAAGGGACCTGACCACGGACAGGATGCCGCCGGTATCCTCCGAATTTCCAAGAAGATGAAGGACTCTCACGCATCCGTTCTTTCACACCGGGCTCCTGGCACTCTTTCTCGGAGGCTTTGCAGGTGATTCAATGGCTTCACTGGAAACCGCATTGAGTATTTTTAGCGCTTTTTTACAATTGCTGGCGCGTAGAATCAGGACCCCGGTCTTTTGTTGCGGGCCGGTGGCACAGTAGGCGTAATCAATGTTGATTTTTGCATCGGCAAGTTTTTGGGCAATGGAGGCCAGCGAGCCCGGACGATTATCGCCTGTCACCATCAACACCTCGCTTTCCACCACCAAGGCACCGCGTTCCTCGAAGACGTCCAGGGCTTTCCGATGGTCGCTCACGACCATGCGAACGACCGTATGATCGACGGTGTCATTGGTGGAAAAGGCGATGATGTTGACCTTGGCTTCGGCCAATGCCTCACAAACCCGGGCCAAAGTTCCGGGGCGGTTGTCGAGAAACAACGCCAATTGGGTGGTCAATTCCATGGGGTATAGCCGTTAGTACTTCGTTCCCGGATCGACGGCAACAGTCGCCTGCGATGCCAAAAGTGACTCTGTGGCGGGTTTTTCTGGTTCATGCACCGGCTGACTCGATGGTCGAGCCTCGGCCGGTCGTGGCACAACCACCCAGAATTGGGATCGACTCTGGCTCCATGATTTCAGTACCCCCCCTGCCCTGGGTGACTCCGTGGCTTCCAGGTGGGCGTAAATCAAAGCCTCGAGCCGCTTGGCTTCGTCATCGTGGGTCAAACGTTCCAGTTCCACCATGCCCGGATTGAATCGGCCGGGAAGTTGGTTCTCGGGGTCCCAGACATACGCGCGGCCACCACTCATCCCGGCCGCAAAATTTCGCCCCGTCTCTCCGAGCACCACAACGGTCCCTCCCGTCATGTACTCACAACCGTGATCACCGACACCTTCGACCACCGCAACCCCGCCCGAATTCCGGACTCCAAACCGCTCACCGGCGCGACCAGCGGCCAGAAGGCGCCCCCCGGTGGCACCATAGAGGCAGACGTTGCCCACCACACTATTGTCCGACCAGCCATACCGCACATCGTCTGGAGGACGAACGACAATTTCTCCACCATTCATTCCCTTGCCCACGTAGTCGTTTGCCTCGCCAATGAGGATGAGTCGGACACCGCGCGCCAGAAAACATCCAAGGCTTTGTCCAGCACTCCCGCGAAGTGTGATTTCCAATCGGGAACCTTCCGGCAAACCTTTGTCTCCAAACGAATAGCCAATGTGGCCCGAAACCCGGGTCCCAATATTTCTGTGGGTGTTGTTGATCTTGTAGCTCAGAACCGCGACGCCTTTGCCCTGCAGGGCAACCCGGGCATCCGTCATAATCCGATCATCCAGGGAACTGTCGCCGAATCGCTCGTTACGTTCGCGGGTGTGAATCCGCGTGGAGGTCCCGGAGGAATCCACCTGCGCGAGCAATCGGTCCAACTGGAGTGAATCCACCTTGGAACGAATGTCCTCAGGGAAATCGGACGACGGGCGCCGCTCCAACAAATCCGTGCGTCCAATGATTTCGTCGAGTTTTCGGAATCCGAGTTGAGCCAGAATTTCCCTCACCTCCTGTGCCACGGCGTTAAAAAAGGCCACCAGATTTTCCGGCTTCCCCTTGAATTTCAGCCGCAGTTCCTCCTTCTGGGTGGCTACCCCAACCGGACAGGTATTGAGGTGGCAAACGCGGAACATGGCACATCCCGCAGCGACCAGGGCTGCTGTCCCAAAATTGTATTCTTCTGCCCCCAACAGCGCGGCCATGACCAAATCCCTGCCGGTTTTCATGCCGCCATCCGTCCGAATAACAATGCGCGACCGCAGGTCATTCAGCATCAGGGTTTGCTGTGCTTCGGCGACACCGAACTCCCATGGACTTCCCGTGTTCTTGATGGAGCTCAGTGGCGAAGCACCTGTGCCACCATCATGGCCGGAAATGAGAACCACATCCGCGTAGGCTTTTGCCACCCCTGCCGCCACGGTGCCCACTCCGGCACAAGCCACCAATTTCACGCACACTTTCGCACGTGGGTTGACCTGCTTTAGATCATAAATTAATTGCGAGAGATCTTCGATGGAGTAGATGTCATGATGCGGAGGGGGTGAGATCAGAGGCACTCCAGGGACACTGAACCGAAGAGTCGCGATCAATGGACTAACCTTGTGGCCGGGCAGCTGCCCGCCTTCACCTGGTTTCGCCCCTTGAGCCATCTTAATCTCGATTTCCTGGGCACTCGCCAGATAGGCTGGAGTGACACCAAACCGGCCCGAAGCCACCTGTTTGATGGCCGAGTTCTTTTCGGTGCTATACCGCGAGGGGTCTTCACCACCTTCACCGGAATTCGACTTGCCGCCGATGCTGTTCATGGCAATGGCAAGGCATTCGTGGGCCTCTGGCGAGAGCGCACCCAGAGACATTCCCGCGCTGGTAAACCGCCGCCGGATATCCTCGATCGGCTCCACCTCCTCCACGGGCACCGGATTTGCTGAAGTCTTGAATCGCAACAAATCCCGGGGACTCACCGGTTCCCGCCTTTCGACGGTTTCCATGTACTTTAAAAACTCCTCTCGTTTGGCGGACTTGATGAACCGGTGAAGAGTTCCCACCACCTGGGGATTGTATGCATGGTATTCGCCACGCCCGCCTTTGGCCACCCGGTAGCTGCCACCCACGTCGAGCATCGCTGCCTCGGGCACAGCATAGCCCGCCTGATGCCGTCGCAACGAATCGACGGCAATCTCGTTGAAGCCCAATCCGCCGATGTGACTCACCGTGCCAAAAAAGCAACGATCAATCACTTCCTGGCCAATTCCAATGGCTTCGAAAATCTGGCCGCCCCGATAACTGGCGATTGTGGAGATTCCCATCTTGGCCATGACCTTGAGCAAACCGGCTTCAATCGCCTTGCGGTAATTGGCCACGGCTTTGTCGAGAGTGATCTCCCCGTATTTACCGGCCTCGACCTCAGCCCTTATCGTATCGATGGCCAGATACGGGTTGACGGCACTGGCACCAAACCCGACCAACGCCGCCACATGGTGGACATCCCGGCATTCACCGCTCTCACAGACGACTGAGCATCTGAGGCGTTTGCCTGCACGGATCAAATGGTGATGGACTCCGCCAATGGCGAGCAACATCGGGATGGGCGCACGTTTGGCATCCACACCCCGATCACTGAGAATCAGAATCGTGTTCCCATCATCCACAGCGCGCTCAGCCCGTTCGCAAGCAGCCATCAATGCGGTTTCGAGAGCCCCCGCTCCACCCTCGACCGGAAAATGGCAGGGGATCGTTACCGCTTGAAACGCGGGATCGGGAAGCGACCGGAGTGAGGCCAGTTCGTAATCGAAAAGAAACGGGGACTCGAGCCGCACCTGACGGGCATGGTCTGGAGTCTCCTCCAACCAGGACCTGCGCGCACCCAGGTTGGTTCCCAACGCCATCACGATCTTCTCCCGAATTGAGTCAATCGGCGGATTGGTGACTTGGGCGAACAATTGCTTGAAGTAGTCGTATAGCAGGCGGGGCTTGCGAGAAAGCACCGCGATCGGCGTATCGTCGCCCATGGACCCGACAGGCTCGGTCCCCTGGGTCGCCATCGGCTTGAGCAATTCCTCCACCTGTTCCTGGTCCCAGCCAAAACTCAGCTGTTGGAGCGTCAAATCCAGTAGGTCCACCGGATGCCGATGGACGGCATCGGGCCGGGCGACTCGGGATAGTTCCACCAACCCGCGACTCACCCACTCCTCGTAGGGCTGAAGCGACGCAACGAACGACTTGACGGCATCATTGTCCAGCAATTCTCCCCGGAGAGTGTCGACTGCCAAAATTCGCCCGGGTCCCAACCGCCCCTTGCTCACCACCTTGCGCTCATCCAGGGAGACAATGCCCACCTCGGAACCCATGACAATAAGTCCTCCCTCATAGATTTTGTATCGGGCGGGACGAAGGCCATTGCGATCCAGCGTGGCCCCAACAACCCTTCCGTCGGAAAAAACCACCGACGCCGGGCCATCCCAGGGCTCATTCAGGCAGGCATGATATTGGTAGTAGGCGCGCAATTTCGGGTCCATCTCGCTGGCATTTTCCCATGCCTCCGGTGCCAGCATTGTTACCGCGTGCAGCAGGTGGCGTCCTGAAAGGTCCAGGGCCTCCAGCGCGTTATCCAACGCCGCAGAGTCCGACCCTCCCGGCTGAATGATCGGGCACAAGGTTTCAATATCCTCTCCCCAGACTTCCGAACTCAACTGACGTTCCCGCGCACGCGTCCAGTTCTTATTCCCCAGCAACGTATTGATTTCTCCATTGTGGGCCAGCATCCGAAAGGGATGCGCCAGATGCCAGGTCGGGAAGGTATTGGTGGAATACCGCTGATGAAAGATGGCCAGGGCAGAAATGAACAGCGGGTCCTTTAAATCCGGATAAAACTTGGCCAGCTGCGGTGCATTGAACAGCCCCTTGTACACGATGGTCCGCGAACTGAACGACGGGCAATAAAACCCATCCACCCGCTCCCTCATCGCGGCTCGTTCAGCCCTATTTCGAACCAGGAAGAGTTTCCGTTCATAGTCGTCAGCACTCCATCCCGGGTCCTTTCCCAGCAAACAATGCAGGATTTCAGGCATGGTCGAGCGTGCCTTGTCACCGAGGCATCGCGGATTCGTCGGCACCGGACGCCACGTGAGCAGATGGACGCCGTAGTGTTCACATGCTTCTTCCACCAATTGACGGCATTTGGCCACCAGGTACTGGTTACCGGCCGGCGCGAACACCACCCCGACGGCCAAATCTTCCTCGCCAACTGCCTTGACACCCAATCGAACCGCTTCGCGCTGGAAAAGAGTCCGCGGCAACTGAGTGAGCACCCCGGCTCCATCGCCTGTCTTGGCGTCGGCATCCAATGCACCACGATGGGCCAGACTGCAGAGAGCCTCGATCGCGTATTCAACGATGCGGTGCTCTTGTTTGCCGGAAATGTTCGCGACAAATCCGACGCCGCAGGCGTCATGCTCAAATTCTGGCCGGTACAACAATGGTGGCACGGCCGGGAGTGCGGGAAAGGGATTCATTGGGTTTCCTAACCGCGCGACACTGGTTCGTCGCGCAACACCAACTGTATGGACCCGCAACCGTTCAGCGCAAAGCGATTTTATAGCATATCCGGAGGAAATTTTCGCTCCCATCCCTCCTCCACCACCCCATCACCGCTGCTCCGTTTTCCAATCCGCGTGCAGCCTGCCTACGGAGCCGCTTCTCCCCGCCAGAATTCAGATTCCAGGTGCAGTGGTTGGGTGATGTAGGAACGCCCCAAGGCATCCGTCAGCACGTTCGTCAGTAAGCTCCAGGTCGACATTTTTCCGGCCAATCGAGAGCTTTCAATGCGATAGAGCGTATTGGACAGCCCGTTCAACTCAATCCGGGCAGCCGCTGCCTTCTGGATCACGGAGAGAAGGGGTGGTGCCGGAATGACGCTGACGAGCGAGTGATTTCCGGTGGCTCCCCCTCCAAGCATCGTTGCCGTTCTTCCTGAAAGCCAACCGTTGGTCGAAACAACCACCGGCAGCGGACTGTTAATCGCTGTGCCATCTCCCAATCGTCCGCCCGAATTTATACCCCAGGCCACCAACACACCGTCCGAGGTCAGCACCAGAGTATGGGCAGCAAATGATGCCACCGAAACGACTTTGCTGCCCTTCAGAACTCCGTCCGTCCTGACAGCCACCGGTGAGGTTCGTGCGACCTTGGTGCCATCTCCCAACTGGCCATATTGATTGTCACCCCATGCAAAGAGTTCACCGTCGGACGACAAGGCAACATTGTGACTCAATCCACTAGAAATGGAAACAATGACCTTGTTGGACAAAACACCCGTGACATTCACCGCCACGGGGTAGTTTTGGTTGAGAACATTTCCAATTCCCAACTGCCCCGAAAGATTACGTCCCCAAGAATAGACCCGTCCCGACGAGGACAAGGCGAGGCTATGGTATTCGCCCGCAGCAACCGACTTGATTCGCACCCCGGCCAGAACACCGTTGGTCGAGGTCCATACCGGGCTGTATCGCCGGGACCCGAATCCCCCACCATCACCCAATTGGGAAACGGTGTCGTCCCCCCAACCTGCCACCTGGCCTTCGGACGTGACCACCAGGCAGTGGTAACCACCAGCGGCCATTGCCACGACCTTCTGTCCAGCAAGAATACCATCGGTTTTGACGGCCACGGGAGACCGCGCGGGCTTGGCGGTGCCATCGCCCAGTTGACCGCTTCCATTCACCCCCCAAGAATAGACAAGACCCGCAGTATCAAGCGCCACGGTAAAATCGCGTCCGACCGTGACTCGTTCGAGCACCCTACCCGCGAGGACACCAGAACTGTCCACCACGGTGGGCGACGGGTAGTTGATGAATATCCCGTCAGATATCGTTCCGATAATGCTCTGTCCCCAAATAAACGCCCGGCCGTCATCCGTGACGGCTGCGCTGTGAAGCCAACCGAAGCAAGCGCTACCACCTTCAATCCGGCCAACTGATCGTTGGTACTGACCGGCACAGGAAGAATGGAACCTTGAAACGAACCGTTTCCCAGAACACCCGTCGAATTCGGGCCCCAGGCCAACGGAAGCGATTGGCTGGAAACCTGCGCCGCCAGGACAGTGACGGACAGGATGACCGCGATGTTCTTCATGGAATAGGAAGGGAGCTGACGTTAGTGGGCTGGGGCTGCCTTTTTTCGGAGTGCGGGACGAAGCACAGGGGTCGACCGGGCATTTTCGGTTGCGGGGCTGCCGGATGCCATTTGGATGAACTCCGACTGACTGCGCCTTCGAGGAGTGCCCATTGTGGCCGGAGGAGGCGCGCTGGTCCCGTCGGGAAGTAACAGTCGAGCTTTTTCCGTGTCCGCCAGTTGGATCGGAAGAATCTCTTCCATGATGCGGTCCCGGAGTCGGCCATCTTCCACAGGAAAGGCAACTTCGATACGCTTAAACAAATTCCTCGGCATCCAATCCGCGCTGGCGATGAATACGTCTGGACGGCGTGCATTCTCGAAGTACCAAATCCGCGCATGCTCCAGGAAGCGGTCGACAATACTCCGCACCCGGATGCGCTCGCTCAATCCCGGTATTCCAGGTCGAAGACAGCAAATTCCCCGGACAATGAGGTCGACTTCGACGCCTGCCTGGGAAGCCACGTACAGGGCATCGATAATCTGGGTGTCCACAAGCGCGTTCATCTTGGCAATGATTCGCGACGGCAACCCCTTCCTGGCATGGTCGGTTTCGCGGGCGATCAACTCGATCAGTCGACCATGCATCTCAAAATGAGCCACCAAAAGCCGTCGGGTGCCTTGAAACTGGCAAATTCCCGTCAGCAAATTGAATAAGTGGGTGGCGTCCTCCCCGAATTCCGGGCGACACGTCAGGAGACTGATATCCGTATAAAGCCGGGCAGTGGAAGGGTTGTAATTACCAGTCCCCAGGTGAAGATAACGACGGATGGTCTCATTTTCAGCCCGCACCACGAGGGCCAGCTTGCAATGGATTTTATAGCCCACGAGGCCGTATACCACGTGAACGCCCGCTTCTTCCAAGGCTCGGGCCCAACGGATGTTGTTGGCTTCGTCAAACCGGGCCTTCAGTTCCACCACCGCTGTGACCTGCTTTCCGTTGCGGACGGCCTCCATCAAGGCACCGATGATTCGCGGATCACCACCCGTGCGATAGAGGGTCTGCTTGATGGCCAGGACTTTTGGATCGGCCGCCGCCTGCTCAAGAAATTCAACCACGGTGGCATAGGTCTCATAAGGATGGTGCAACAAGACATCCCCCTGACGGACACGCTCGAATATGTCGGTGGAGTTGCCAATCGAGCCCGCAGTTGCCGGAACAAAGCGGGTGTCTCTCAGCTCCGCCGGAAAGGTCCCCTCCAAAACCGCCATCAGTCGCCCGGCGTGTAGAGGGCCGTCAATCAGGTAACATTCGTCGGAACGTAATTGGAGATATTCCAGGAGTTCCGAGCGAATCTCCTCGGGGCAATCGTGGGCAATCTCAAGACGAACAGCCGCCCCTTTTCGGCGATTTTGTAGCTCCTGCTCGACCGCCACCAGCAAATCAGGTGTCTCCTCCTCGTCGATATACAACTCCGAATTACGCGTGACCCTGAAGAGCCAGCTCCCTTCAATCTGCGTTCCGGGAAACAAGTCGCCCAAATGCGCTGCGACAATATCTGATAGAAAAATAAATTCATGCCCCTTCGAAATCGCCTCGGGAAGTTTCAGTAGATGCGGAAGTGCCCGGGGAACCTGGACAATGGCTCTCCTTTGCTCTGTTTCTCCGGTGTGCGACGCCGTCAATCGGACAATCAAGTGCAGGCGTTTGTTGGCCAGGTGGGGAAAGGGGTGCGAAGTATCAATCGCCAGGGGCGTAAGCACCGGGTGGACCTTTTCCCGATAATGCAGGTCCATCCATTTTCGAGCTTCTGAATTCAGCTCGGAGGGAATGCGAAAACGGATTCGATGTTCTGCCAGGGCGGGTTGAAGCATTTCGCGCCAGCCTCGATAGGCCGTATCCACCAATCGATGAGCCCGAAGGGTCAATGCCTTGAGCGACTGATCGGGCGTCATACCGTCCGGGGTCGGCTGAGTCACTCCGTCCTCCACTTCCTGCTTCATCCCCGCGACGCGAACTTCAAAAAACTCGTCCAAATTGGAGAACGTGATGGCGAAGAATTTGACCCGCTCGAGAAGTGGAACGGAGGGATTCAATGCCTCGTCCAGAACCCGTTGATCGAATTCGAGCCAACTGAGTTCGCGGTTAAAGTACCGGGCTCCCTCAAACGGAGCGGAGCTCAAGGATTTCGATGACATGCAACAGACCGACGATGAAACGGCCATGGCCCCGATGACAAGCCGCCGTTCGGTTACGTTTTTCGTACCGGAAAGGTAAAATCTATTTGGTTCCAGCCCCGTTGACGGGGGCGCCAGCCAAAATCCACCGGACGACCGCCAGCGTTTCCGTGTCCGTCATCTGCTCCTTGCCCTCGGGCGGCATGGCGTCGTCATCCGTTCTGGGCAGCAGCAAAACCTTGACCAACCTGCTCTTGCCCGGGTCCCCGGGAACCACCGTCGGTTCCCCACTCTTGCCACCTCGAAATAGGGCTTCTGGATTATCCAGCCGGAGCTTTCCCTTCTGCTTGTCCGGCCCGTGGCAGGAGTAGCATTTTCTAGCTAAAGCCGGTTCCACCGATGCAGAAAACAAATTGGTACTTCCATCGGACAACGGCTCCCCCCCCGAATGGGAATTCCTCGGCGATCCACCCAGAAAACCTGGAATATTCTGTGTCAGAAATGTGGAACCGTGAGTCAGGCTCCCTCCCTGGTGCCCTGCGGCAACCAAACAGATGACGCTCATCCCTAAAACTGAACGATATCCCAACCGGAGCGCCTTTCCAGAATGCCTTTGGCCAGCCCATTGTAACGCGCAGGCAAGAGCGACCAGCACCGTCACCGCCAGACCGAAAAACCGGTGGTCGGACAGTAATTCCGGTTCAAATTCGCCATGACCGGCCCTCAAAAGTCCCAAGCCGGCCGCCAAAGCAGCGGCTGCGGTTGTGAGGATCAGCACCGATCCGATCAACCGGGGAGGCACTTCGCGAGGAAACCGTACCGATGCCACCTCGAGCAGAGCGGCGAGGGTGAGAAAACCAATCGGATAATGCAGGAGCACCACGTGAAACGGCCCCAAAAAGGCCGACCAATCCACCCCAGGCCCCTGTGCGGCGGATGCGGAAGAAGCACAAGCCAAGCTCAACCCAATAGCGATTGCTCGAGCACTCCCACATCCCAGCCGGGTAAAAAACGTAGAACAATACAAACCCACACAAGGTGGGACGCTTGGAGGATTGAATCGCATCAAGCCAGTTTCCAATTATCGGACAGTGTCAGTCATCGAACAGTGTCAGTCGGAGAGCCCCATCCTCCACCAAGGGCCTTGACCAACTGAACGGTGACCACCAACCGCTGCCCTGCCAATTGAGCCAACTGTCGCTCCGAGGCCAATCGGGTTCGTTCGCTCTCGACAACTTCAAGATAACTGGCAAAGCCGGATTCGTACCGGGTCCTGGATAGGGATGCGGTCCTTCGCGCCGCCGTGACTACGTCCTGTTGTGCCTTGGATTGTTCGCCCAGCCAGTGAAGTCCTGCCAGGGAATCCTGCACCTCCCGGAACGCCGTGAGAACCCGGCCCCGATAGACAGCCACTCCCTCGTCATAGGTCGCCTCCGCTCTCCTCAGTGCCGCGCGGTTTCGACCTCCCTGGAAAATCGGCAGTGTGATGCTGGGTCCGAGACTCCAAATCCGGCTATGCCAATCCAACAAAAGGCCGACGTCTGCACTTTCCCATCCAAACATTCCAGTCAACCGCACGGTCGGAAAGAATGCCGCCTTGGCCACTCCGATGCGGGCATTGCGAGCGGCGAGGTCGCGCTCCGCCTCGGCGACGTCCGGACGACGTTCCAAGAGTTCTCCAGGGAGCCCGGCTGGAATCACCGGAGGCACCGCATCAACGGGCAATTCCGTTACCTCAAGACGAAAATCGGGAGCGGCGGTCCCCACCAAAACTGCCAGACTGTTCTTCAGTTCCGCCCGTCGGCGCTCGACGGATGCCAGTTCTGTGGCAACCAGGGCCAACTCCGTTTCTGCACGTGCCAATTCCAGATCATTTGCCGCCCCCGCCTCAAAACGGGCTTGGACAAGAGTCCTGGCCTCCTGGCGGAAGCTCAACGTTTGCTTCAAGGTGGACAACTCCGTCTCGGTTGCCCGCCAACTGAAATACTCCTGAGCCACTTCCGCATTCAAGGTAAGGCGAAAGGCTTCAAAGGCGGCCGCCCGGGCCTCGGCATCCCGAACCGATGATTCCACACTGCGACGAACCCGGCCCCAGAAATCGATTTCGTAGCTCAGGTCAAAGGGGACCTTGATATCATGGATGGCACCATTGGGATAAATGAGCCCGCCGTTGGGAGAATAGCGCGTCCGGCTGTAGCTTGGATCAAGCGATAGAGCCGGAAAATATTCCGCTCGGGCTGCGCGAGTCGACGCGCGTGCCTGCTCCAACCGGGCAAGTGCGGCCTTGAGGTCCTGATTGTTGGTTGTCGCCCGCAGTTCCAAGGCATCCAGAGCAGAGTCCTGAAATACCGTCCACCAGTTTCCCTTGGGCACTGCGTCCGCGGGATGCCCCACCTGCCACGAACCAAGACCGACGTCGGAAAACGTTGCCGGCACAGCATTGGTCGGACGTACGTAGTCCGGGCCAACCGAGGCTTGGGCCAATGCCGCCAATGTCAGTAGGACTAGCACCAAACGAATTCTGGAGAGCATCTTCATCCGAGGAATAATTGGTCTAGGCGTGGGGAAGTACGGGTTGTACCGGTGAAACCGGAGCGACAGGACCCGACGAAGAAGACTTGCCCCGGGCCACCAGCCTCATGACAACCACGTAAAAAACGGGCGTCAGGAAAAGCCCGAAGGCGGTGACTCCTATCATCCCGGAGAACACGGCCACCCCCATTGCCTGCCGCATCTCTGCACCGGCACCATGGGAAGAAACCAACGGGTAGACACCGGCGATAAAGGCGATGCTGGTCATCAAAATCGGACGCAGCCGGAGATGGCACGCTTCGAGGGCGGCATCCACAATCGAAAGTCCCTCATGTTGTCGCGAACGCGCAAACTCGACGATCAAAATGGCGTTTTTGCAGGCCAATCCCACAAGCACAATCAAACCGATTTGGGTGAAGATATTGTTATCCCCCCCCTTCAACATGACTCCCAGCATCGCACTCAGCAGGCACATGGGGACGATGAGCACAATCGCCAACGGAAGACTCAAGCTCTCATATTGGGCCGCAAGCACCAGAAACACGAGCAGGAGGCATAGCGGAAAGACGTATACCGACGTGTTCCCCGCGATCCGCTGCTGATAAGCCAGTTCCGTCCACTCACGCTTGATACCCGACGGCAGGTTTTGGTCGACAAGGGTTTCTATGTAAGCCTCCGCCTGACCTGAACTGTACCCCCGGCTCGGAGCACCATTAATTTCCGCAGCCGGATAGCCGTTGTAACGCATGACGCGGTCCGGACCATACCCTTCCTTGACTTGGATCAATGCGGCCAATGGCACCATTTGCCCGGTGGCGTTACGGGTCTTGAGTCGTCCGATGGCCTCGGGATGCTCGCGGAACGGCGCATCGGCCTGTGCGATGACCTGATAGGTGCGCCCAAAACGGTTGAAGTCGTTCACATAGAGCGACCCCAAATAAATTTGCATCGTCTCAAACAGGTTCTGAAGTGGAACTCCCTGGGTCTTGGCCTTCACACGATCGACATCCGCGTCGACCTGCGGAACATTGATTTGAAAGGTCGAGTAAACCCCTTGGAGTACATTGGTGGCATACGCCTGACCAATGATGCCCCAAGTCGTTCGATACAAGGCTTCGTCCCCAAGATTCGCCCGGTCTTCCAGGAACAACTTGAATCCGCCACCCGTGCTCAGCCCGTTCACCGGTGGCGGCATGATGACGATGGTGCGGGCGTCCTGAATGACGGAGAACGCGGCGATCAACTCGTCCCGGAGCGCAGGACCGGATAGTTTGGGGGACCGGCGCTTCTCAAATGGCTCCAAGGAAACGAAGATGATCCCTGAGTTCGGGCTCACGGTAAAACCATTGGGTGATAATCCCGGGAAGGCAATGGACGCCTCGATTCCTGGAATCTTGAGGGCGATATCGGACATCCGACGAATCACCGCGTCGGTGCGGTCCAGTGAAGTGGCATCCGGCAATTGGGCCACGCAGATCAGGTATTGTTTGTCCTGCTCTGGAATGAATCCCCCAGGGACCATCTGAAAGACCTTCCCGGTCAAGAACAACAATCCGACGTAGACCAACAGGGCCAATGCAGCGACCCGAATCACCCGCCGCACCGCTTCAGTGTAGCGCGCTGAACTCCAATCAAAGAACCGATTGAATGGGCGGAAAAGCCAGCCCAACACCGCTTCCAAAAACCTGGCGAACCAATCCTTCTTTGTATGGTGGTCTTGCAACAGCACAGCGCTCAAAGCGGGTGACAACGTCAGCGAGTTAAAGGCGCTGATGACCGTCGAGATCGCGATGGTGATGGCGAACTGTTTGTAGAACTGCCCCGTCAATCCGCTGATGAATGCCGTCGGAATAAAAACCGCGCACAAGACAAGAGCCGTCGCAACAATCGGACCGGTCACTTCATCCATCGCCCGCTGCGTGGCGGCTACCGGCGATAACCCGAGGCGAATGTTTCGTTCGACGTTTTCAACCACGACAATGGCATCGTCGACCACAATTCCAATCGCCAGCACTAATCCAAACAGGGAGAGAGCGTTGATGCTGAATCCCAACGCGGACATGACTGCAAAGGTTCCCACGAGGGAAACCGGCACCGCCACCAGCGGAATGATCGACGCCCGCCAGGTTTGCAGAAAGAGGATGACCACAATCACGACCAAAATAATGGCCTCAAATAGAGTCTGAATGACCGCATGGATCGAATTGCGGACGAAGACGGTCGGGTCATACACCACATTATAATCCAGCCCCTCCGGAAAATTCTTTTTCAACGTCGCCATTGCCGCACGCACGTCGTCGGAAAGCTGGATGGCGTTGGCCCCCGGTTGCTGAAATACCGGCAGTGCCACAGCCGATTTGTTGTTCAGCAAGGACCGCAACGCAAACTCGCTGGCACCGAGCTCAATCCGCGCAACGTCCTTCAAGAGCGTCTTTTCACCGTGCGGACCGACCTTGATGATGATGTTGCCAAACTCCTCCTCGGAGATCAGCCGCCCTTTGGCGTTAATCTGAAGTTCAAAAGCGACCGGGTTACTCACCGGCTGCTGGCCCACAGCGCCCGCCGCCACCTGAACGTTTTGCTCGCGAATCGCAGCGACGATATCGCTGGCCGTCAAGTTCCGCGCCGCCGCCCTATTCGGGTCCAGCCAGACACGCATCGCATAATCGCCGGAGCCAAAAATTTGGACCTGACCAACACCGGGTATCCGAGCCAGGACATCCTTGACCTGAAGAGTCGCATAGTTCCGAACATACACATCATCGTACCGGCCATTGGGCGAAAATAGATGGACCACCATCGTGAGGTCCGGCGTGGACTTGATGGTTAACACACCCAACCGCCGGACTTCTTCGGGCAGCTTGGGCAGCGCCTGGGAAACCCGGTTCTGCACGAGCACCTGGGCCTTGTCGATGTCCGTCCCCAACTTGAAGGTCACCGTCAGGGTCATGACCCCGTCACTCGTGGCCTGAGAGAAGATATAGAGTGAGTTTTCGACGCCGTTCAGCTGCTGTTCCAAGGGAACTGCCACCGTTTCCGAAATCGTCTTCGGGTTGGCCCCGGGATAAACGGCACGGACCACGATTTGGGGTGGAACCACCTCCGGATATTCACTGACCGGCAATCGCAGAAGGGCGAGCAGCCCAACGAGAAAAATGACCACCGACAACACCCCGGCAAAGATGGGGCGGTGGATGAAGAAATGAGAAAATTTCATGCGCAGTCAGCCCTTGAAATCGGGATCACGGTTTTGCGGCCGCCAGCTTTTCTGGCTGCACCGGCATGCCCGGTTGGACCCGCACCAACCCGTTGACCACCACCAACTCTCCCTCCTTGAGCCCCTCGCGTACCACCCGCTTACCGCCAATGGTTGGACCCAGTTTGACGGCCCGGTAAGCGACCGTGTTTGAAGACGTCAGAGTCAGCACAAACTTCTGGCTCTGGTCGGTGCCAATGGCTGACTCGGCAATCATGACCGTGGGCTTGGACGCGCTGCTCGGCACTCGTAGACGCGCAAAAAGTCCGGGAAGGAATCGTCCCTCGGGATTCGGCACCCGAACCCGGACTACAATGCTTCCAGTATTTCCATCGACTCGGTTGTCGAACGACTCCACCTCTCCAAGGGTCGGAAATCCTGTCTCGTCCCCCAATCCAACCTCGACTTGAATCGGGCCATTGGTTGAACCCAATCGACCTTCACGCCGTAACCGACTGATCTTGAGGAACGACGCCTCGTCCACGTCGGCGTACACGTAAATCGGGTCCAGCGACACCACGGTGGTCAGAAGGCTGTTGAATCCTGAGGTGCCACTCACAAAGTTGCCCGCCGTAATCAGAGCCCGACTGACCCGTCCGGAGATCGGCGATTTAACCTCGGTATATTCCAGGTCGAGCCTTGCATTTTCATGCGCTGCCTTGGCCGCCATCTCCTGAGCCCGGGCCTCGGAAAGCTTCGATTTCCTCGCCTCCACCTCCTCCACCGAAATGGCATTCTTCAAGAGCAACTGCTCTGCTCGCTTTGCTTCTCGTTCCACGTTGCCAAGACGGGATTGCGCTCGGTTGAGCTCGGCTGCCGTCGAGTCAAACGCGGTTTGATTCCATCGGGGATCGATAACGAAGAGGACATCCCCCTTCTGGACCAGTTGCCCACTTTGAAATCGAACCTCCTGAATATATCCGCTAACCCGTGGACGAATCTCGACCGACTCCACCGCATCAAATCTACCTGTAAACTCCTCGTGTTCAATGATTTCTCTGCTCTCGACCGGCGCGACGGTCACTGTGGGCGACATCGGTCCACCCGATGCCACGGACGCGGACTTGGGTCCGCAACCAATCCATCCAGTTACCGCCGAAAGCAAAAGGACCGAGGCTCCAAAAAGCCGCTGAAATGAAAAATGGAACCGCAATCGCGGTGAAGCAGGATGCAAAGCCATGGGAATTAAAAAGGACCCGAAGACAAATCCGGTTGCGGTTGATCGAGCTGAATCTCGAGATTGGCTTTGCCCACTGCGGGCTATCCAATCGCGCCGAGCAAGGCTACCATACTTGACCGTTCAGTCAACTATTGTCGGCTTCCGAAATCAATTGGAGCGGCGGACCCGCGATGGCTGTAGAACCGGGTCCTGCGGCAGCACCGGAAGGGCATTGGTGAACCGGGAGAAATCAACATCAGTCAGTGCTTCCGCCGCCAAAGTGCTGAGCTGAGAACGAAGCCCACCCGTCGTTCCCTCTTCGCTCGGATGATTTCGGTTCGACAATAAAACCACAAAGGTCTGCGAGTACGGATCAATCCAAAGGGAGGTGCCTGTCCACCCCGTGTGTCCATAGGATCCCAGCGGAAAGTGCGCTCCACGCAGCCCGGCGTATGGCGAATCAATATCCCAACCCAGTCCCCGACGGGCGGTAACTCCCGGCGGAGTTTGTACCCCCGTCATGAGGTCGACCGTTGCCGGTTTGAAAATGACATGACCGTCCAAAGACCCCTTTTGCAGCATCATCCGGCAAAATCGGGCAACGTCAGAAGCCGTTGTAAATAGACCCGCGTGCCCCGCCACGCCTCCCATGGCCCGCGAAGTCGGATCATGAACCACCCCGCGAAAGACGGAATCCCCAACCCTTTCAGTCGGTGCCACCCGTCCCCGAAGTTCAGAATCGGGGCGAAATCCGGTGTCCGTCATTCCCAACGGCTGATAAATCCTCCGACGGGAATATTCATCCAGAGAATATCCCGAAACCCGCCGAACCAGCTCACCCAACAAGATAAAATTGACGTCGCTATATGTGAATTTGGTTCCGGGTATGGTCGCAAGTTTGACTCCGCAGGCCTTTTCAATTCCGGCCTCATACCCTGCCCAATGCGACGCAAGTTCAATCCCGGGCGGCAGGCCGGAAGTATGTGTCAGCATCAGCCGCAGCGTGATGTGGTTGGAACGGGCAGCGAGAAACTCTGGGAAATAGCGCTCAATGGGGTCGTCCAGAGAAACCCGCCCCGATTCCACCAGGCACATCACCGAAGGAGTCGTGGCCAGAACCTTGGTCAGCGAAGCGGCATCAAATATCGTATCCTCGGTCATCACCTCGGTCACCGGCCAAACGGAACGCCGACCAAATGCCTTATGGAAAGAACTGCCGCCATGTTCCAGCCAGAGAACCCCGCCTGGCAGGTTGGTGGCCGCAATCTGTTTCAGAACGGCAGCTTCCATCTGATGAAGAACCTCTGGACGAAAAGCCGGCTCCGCCGCCTCAACGGAGGGAACCAAAATCACCAACCACGCCAACAACAAAATCCAGGTCGTACAAAGCCAGTGTAAGCTCGGGTTCATGACAGACCCCAATTAATCCTCACAAAACGATTGTTTTCCAATTCATTCAGACGGTCGCTCGCGATATCCGCGAACCAATTCGGGTGATTCTGCAACGAGTAGCAGGTAATTCCGGTAACAAAGGGACAGGTCATTTGTTTGACACATTTCCTTCCCTCGCGTACTTTCCTCCTATGCGACAGGCTCGCTTGAAGTTGGATTCTGGTGTGGGACCGGCGTACTACCATTGCATTTCGCGGGTGGTGGAGCGGCGGATGGCCTTTGGTCCCAATGAGAAGGAGCAGTTTGTCCATTGGATGCAGGCGTACGCCGGGTTCTGTGGAGTTCGGGTGCTCACCTACTGCATCA